>NZ_JBNDKI010000025.1:0-80128 GCF_050435445.1 Luteibacter sp. 621
TCTTATCCCCTACTCCTCGTTCCCTTTTTCACAATAAACTCCTCACCCCCCCTCTATTTATAACCGGGGCCCCCCCCCCGGGGGGGGGGGGGGGGGGGGGGTGTGTCCCCCCCCCCCCCCCCCCCCCCCCCCCCCCCCCCGCTCCTACAAAAAGCGGGTCATGCGCAGCAAGCGCTCAGGCCTTGCCCTGTTCCACCAGCGTTAGCGCCACCTTGTCACGCAGGTACACCGGCAGCGCCAGCTCCGGCGCCACGGCATCGCCGTGGCGGAAGCGCGGTGCGGCGATCTCTGCCACATGCCTTGCCTGCGGGAAGCGCGCGCCATCCGCCGATCGGATGGGCGTG
Organism: Luteibacter sp. 621; assembly: GCF_050435445.1. Classification (NCBI taxonomy): domain Bacteria; kingdom Pseudomonadati; phylum Pseudomonadota; class Gammaproteobacteria; order Lysobacterales; family Rhodanobacteraceae; genus Luteibacter; species Luteibacter sp. 621. Next base: position 345 of record NZ_JBNDKI010000025.1, read on the forward strand.
CGGATGCGTTCGCGCAGCACGGACTCGTACGTAGCCCAACCGGTGCCGACCACATGCCACGCCGTTGCTTCCGGCAAGACCAGCGCGGCGGCGGTATCCACGCGCTCGTGGTCCAGCAGGCTTACGCGGCCATCGTCCTCGCGGCGCCACGCGGCGACATAGATTTCGCCCATGCGCGCATCGATGATCGACAGGATCGCTGCGTCATCTTCCGGGGCCTCCAGTGCCAGTGCTTCGAGCGAGGAGACCGTGACCACGGGCAGGTCTAGCGCCATGGCCATGCCCTGGGCCAGCGATACGCCCAGGCGCACGCCGGTAAAGGCACCGGGGCCGCGGCCCACCGCAATGCCGTGCAGGGCATCGCGGGAGAGGCCCGCCTCTGCGAGCAGGGCGTCTGCCATCGGCAACACCAGTTCGGCGTGGCGGCGCGGCGCGATCTCACTGCGTTCGATCACCTCATCGCCATGGACGAGCGCGACGGAACAGGCTTCGGTGGAGGTTTCGATGGCGAGGAAGTTCATGGCGTTTCCGTCTGGCTGTTGAACGGTACCCCGTAGGCGTACCAGTCGATGCGGCGCGTGAGGTACATGAGCAGCGCGATGACGGCGACCAGTACGACCGAGCCGATCAGCAGCGCGTACTGCTCCGCGCCGATCAGGCCATACAGTATGGCGTAAACCAGGCTCAGTACGCCGCCCAGCACCAGCCCGGCGCCGCGGGCCCGCAGTACGGCGGAGGCATAACCGCCCACGATAAGCACCACGGTGGCGGCTGCGGCGAGGTAGGCGAAGCCGAAGCCGATCTGTTCGGAAAGGGCCAATAGCAACACATAGAAGCTGGCCATGGCCGCGCCCACCAGCAGGTACTGCACAGGGTGCAGGCGCAGGCCCTTCAGCACCTCGAACAGGAAGAACGCCACGAAGGTGAGGGCGATGAATAGCAGCCCGTATTTCCCCGCACGATCATTCTGCTGGTAGACGCTGCCCGGCTGGACCAGCCGCACGCCGAAAGCGGACGCCTGCAAGCGGCCGTTGATTTCCTGGTCTGTCGCATCCCAGTGCTGCCCGTAGGCACGGTTGAGATCCAGTGCTTGCCAGGTGGCATCAAAGCCTCGGGGTGTGACCTGGCTCTTGCCCGGTAGCAGCGCGCCCTGGAATGATGGATCCGGCCACGCCGAGCGCAGCCGCACCGTACTGGAGCGCGCCAGCGGCAGCGCCGAGAAGGCTTCGGTTCCCGCCATGCGTAGGGTGAGCGCGAAGTCGATAGGGGTTTCGCGGGCGGTATCGACAGGGAAAGGCACTGACAGCACGCTGTACGGCCCCATGCGCGCCGACGACGAAGCCAGCCGCACCGGCCGCCCATCCACGGTCACGGCGGTGATTCCCTGCAGGCCGACGGTATCGGCGATGAGCAAACGCAGTTCCGCTCGTTCCGGGTAGAGCGTGGCGCCACTCTCCCTCGCTGCACGTTCCACATCGGCGGGTAGAAAGCGGCCGCGGATCGTCACATCGCCGGTATAGACCGGCACCTCGTACATGCCACTGCGGCGTTTGGTGACAGCAAGATCGGCCGTGGTCGCCATCTCATCGGCGAGTACGACGTGCACGGCATCACGCGTGGTGGCGCCGCCGCTATGCGGATCGCGTGCCGGTTCCAGCGATGGCATGGCGATGACGAAGCCGCCGATACCCTGCGGGCCGCCCCAGCCATCGGAGACACGGCGGATAGCCGTATCGCGCATACCCTGGCGTTCACGAACCAGGCCATCGGCCTGGGTGAGGGGTATCAGCATCAACAAGGCGAGCACGCCGATGCCAAGCACCTTGGCGGTAATGGATTGCGTCCAGCGAAACATGGTGGGTCCCCTTCCTCGAATGGTCGGAGACAGGCTGGCGTGGGGGGCGGGTTACGCGCGGCGTGGGGGAGGGCAATTCGCAGGCATTTGCGGGCAATGGGCGGCAGTATGCGCGGTAGCGTCGGTGCCTTATGCCACGGCAGACGACCATCCATTCATGGCGCCCGGCTGGTTTTGCCCCGGGCGGGCCACGACGGTCGCTTCGATCACGGCACACACATGTTCGAACGATGCATCGTCGAGCCAGGGGCTGTTAGTCACCGTCAGGGTACGCCTGGCGAAATCGCGTGCATTCGGCACGTCGTCGCCACCGGCCATGGTGCCAAGGTACGGGTAATCCGGCAGTGCGTGCACGAACATGCGCGACACGCCATGGCGCGAGGCCCAAAGCCGCTGAAGCACGGCATCGCGGGTCGCTTCATCGGGCATGAGCAGCATGAGGTAGGGCCAGGTGCCGCCGTCGTCGGAGAACGCGTGCACGCCAGGAATCGAGGTCAGGGCAGGCAGCCGTGCCCGGGCCTGGGCCGTCGTCGATGCGATGAATGGCGCGAGACGGTGAAACGCGCGGGCCCCCACCGCGCGGCGCCACCGGCCCACGCGATGTAGCGGGAAATTGACATCGAAATATTCGCCGGCAGCGCCCAGCAGATCACCCCGGCGCAGCGCGCGGCGCAGTGGGTTGCCGTAGGCCAGGGCCAGCCCGCGTGGGCGGTAGAGCGCGGTGTAACCGGCCAGTTCCACTGTCCTGCGCAGCTCCCACCCAGGGTGCCAGCCAGCGATGCGCCGCCCCGTGCGGCGGATGCTGTCGCGAACGGCATCGTCACGTGCAACGAGCAGGCCACCTTCGAAAATGGAGAGCCCCTTGCCCGCGGCCAGGCTGTAAAAGCCGACATCGCCATGCGTGCCCGCCGCTCGCCCGTCGAGGGTGGCGCCAAGCGCCTGGGCAGCATCCTCGATGACGTAAGCCCCGGTGGCGGCGGCGATGGCGCTGGCCGTGGTCACATCGGCGGTACGGCCGCCGAGATGGGTAGGTACGATGGCCAGCGTCTGCTCGCCGCAGGCTGCGGCCAGGCGTTCGGGGTCCATGTCGAAGTGCCCGGGCCGTAGGTCGACCAGGCGCGGTTCCAGCCCGGCGCGGCGTATCGCCAGCGGCACGAGCGGGCACGTAAAGGCAGGGATGATGACCTCGCGGCGGTTGCGCGCGTGGCCTGAGAGTGCCGTCAGCGCGACGGTGAACGCGGCGGTGCCGGAACACTCCAGTTGCGTTTCTTCCACGCCAAGCCACTGCGCGGCCAGCGCCGTCAGTGGCGCGCGTACCTCGCCACCCAGGTCGGCCATGCCAAGCGGCATGCCTGCGGTCGGCGGTGCTTCGCGCTCAGGCCGGAACCACATCGCCGGTACCTTCATCGCCTTCGGCGAACGCAAGGCAAATGATGCCCGCAACGATGGCCAGCGCACCGAGCATTTGAGTGGGTGTCACCGGCTCGCTGAATACCCAGTACGACAGCACCATCACGCTCACCACTTCCAGGTGCGACGCGGCGAACGCGGGGCCGACGGGCGCGTGCTTGAGCAGGCTCATCCAGCTCACGAACGCGCCCAGATAACCCACCACGGCCCCGTAGATCCACGGGTGCGAGAACACGCGAGCCAACCAGGCCGTGCTCATTTCCACGGGTAGCGCATGGTTGCCCGCAAGCTTGAAGCACACGAGGTTGAGCGTATCGAACGCGAGCAGGAGCGCAAAACCGATGATGTAGAAACGCTTCACGTACCCGCTCCCACGATGGCGACACCGACGGCTACCAGCAGGATGCCGGTCACGCGCATGGGGCTCAGGCGCTCGCGGAAGAGGAAACGCCCTGCGATCATGATGGCCACGATGTTGATCGATCCCAGGAGCACACCCTGCGACAGCGGCACGAGGGAGAGGAACGCGATCCACACCACGAATTCGACCACGTAGCAGGCCATGCCCGCCCAGATCCACGGCCGGCCCAGCATGTATTTCCAGCGGGCCAGGCCATCACCGGCGCGCTCATCGCTCGCGGCGGCCTTGAACGCCAGCTGGCCGCCGGTATCCAGCAGCAGGTTCGCGAGCCATAGCGCGAATGCCAGCCCGTTCATGCTCAGGCGGCCATGCGCGCGGGGCGGGCGTCACGGGCGATGCGGGTGAAGAAATCCGCACTGCGCTCGATCAGCGTGCGGCGTTCGCGATCGATCGTGATCATGTGGTAGCTATCGGCCAGCAACAACATTTCGACGGGGCCGCGTACGCGGCGGGCCACCATGTCCGCGTTGGCCGTACTGGCGACATCATCGTCCGCGGCGTGCGCGATAAAGCAGGGGGCCACGACATCGGGCAGGCGCTTGCGCACATCACGTGCGAGCCACACCATTTCGGCCAGCGCATGCCACGGGTTGCCGGGCAGGCCGGCCGCTTCGCTATCGCCCGAGAACATGGCGGCGCTCACCTGCGCGCGCAGGCGCTCGTCGCGGATGCCGTAAGGTGGTTGTTCGATGAAACTGCGCGTGCGGCCGATGCCCAGGCGCTTGCAGATGGGCAGGATGAACGAGAGGTGCCGGCCCGTCCACGGAATGGACCATCCGTCGTAGCGGAACGTGGCGCCATATACGCCCACGCCATCCACCCAGTTCGGGCGCACGGCGGCCAGTCGCAGCGCCAGGATGGCACCCATGGACAGGCCCGCCACGAACAGGCGATCCACTTTGCCGCGCAACTGTTCTGCAGCGGCTTCCACGCTGGCATACCAGTCCTGCCAGGTGGTGGCCAGCAGGTCGTCCTCGGTGCCGCAATGGCCGGCCAGCCGCACCCCCACCACGGTGAACCCGGCACGGTTCAGGCCCTTGCCAAGGATGCGCATCTCGGTCGGGGTGCCGGTCAGCCCGTGGATGAGCAGGACGCCATCGCGCCCGCCTTCGAACTGGAATTCCGTCGCATCGCTCACGCCAGGGCCTCGCGCCTTCGCCTTCTCATGGCACGCATGCTCGCAAGGCGTGGTTTCAGCGAGCTTTCCGCGGGTCAGTCAACCGCAAGAATTCGCGGCAGGCGCAGCTCCACCCGCAGGCCGCCCAGCGCCGAACGGCTAAATTGCACGCGCGCCGCATGGCGTTCGGCGATGCTCTCCACGATGGCCAGGCCTAGCCCGGTACCGTCCTCATCGCCGCCGGGCACGCGAAAGAAGCGCTCGCCTAGCTGGTCGAGGAACGCTTCATCGACCCCGGGGCCGTCATCGTCCACGGCGAGTACCGAATCATCGCCCGCGCAGGCCACGGATACGGTCACGCAGTGGCCACGGCCGGCGTAGTGGAAGGCATTGTCGACCAGGTTATCGATCACCTCCTGGATCTGCAGCGCATCGCCGCGGACCAGGCACGCGCCATCGGCGCCTTCGTAGCCCAGGTCGACCCCCAGGTTCAGCGCCTGGTGCACGCGCATGCCCACCGCTTCAGGTACGACCTGTGACAGGTCGATCACCGCCATGCCGTCGTGGTCGGGCAAGTCAGGCGACTGGGTGCGGGTGAGCGCCAGCAACTGGGCCGATGTACGCGCCGCACGGGCCGCCAGGCGGTGGATGTGGGCCAGCGCATCCGCTTGCTGCGCGGGATCGCTGCCATGGCCTACGCGCTCCACGTGCAGCTGGATGCCCGCCAGGGGGGTTCGCAACTGGTGTGCTGCATCGGCGATAAACCGCTCCTGCAGGCCCAGCATGTTGCGCATGCGGGCGAACAGGTCATCGATGGTGCGGGTTAGCGGGAGAATTTCCACCGGCACGTCTTCTTCGCCGATCGGGCCCAGGTCGTGGCCGCGGCGGCTGAGGCGCGTGGTGAGCGGTTCCAGCACCCCCAGGCCGTGGCTCACGCCGAACCACACCAGCGATAACACGGCGATGATCAGCAGTGCCTGCATGGGCAGGGTGAGCAGGAGGATTTCGCGGGCACGCTGGTGGCGGTCACGCAGGTTCTCAGCCACCTTGATCGTGATCGTGTCGCCCGCGTCATGCCGGTTGGCCACACGCATGACTGCGGCACGCACGGCCTTGTGGCCGAGATCGGTGTCGTAAAGCAGTGGGGCGGCGTCTACCTCGACCGGGTTCCGGCTCGGCACGGCCAGCTCGGCGTTGCCGATGATCCGGCCGTGGTGGTCGCTGATGACTTCGTAGTAGTTACGCCCATCCGGGTCGTACTCCAGCAGGAAGCGCGCCTGGGCGGTCAATTCGCCGTTCAGCGCATCGCTGCCGATCATCTCGGCCAGCGTCAGCGCCGAATCGGAAAGATCGGCATCGTGCACGCGGTTGGAGTAGGCCAACGCCACGAAGTAGCCCACCACGGCATCCACCACCAGCACGCCGAGCACGGGCACGAGCAGGAAGGTAAGGAGGCGCCGGCGCAGGCTGGGGCGCGCCGGCCGGCGCGCCGCATGGCGGCGTTCAGGCATCGGCCGTTTCTTCGAGCAGGTAGCCCAGGCCGCGGATCGTGCGCACGTTCGTGCCCGAGCCCTGGAGTTTCTTGCGCAGGCGGTGCAGGGCGATATCCAGGCCGTTGTCGGTCAGGTCCTCATCCCAGTTGCACAGGGCTTCCACCAGCTGTGCGCGGCTGGTGACCTTGTCCGCACGCGTGGCCAGTGCCTCGATCAGGCCGAACTCACGGGCCGTGAGGTCCAGAGGCGTATCGCCGATCCATGCCCGGTGGCCGGGGATATCCAGGCGGAGCCGGCCGATCCGGAACTCCGGCGTGCCGTTGCTGGCGCGGCGGCGGAGCAAGGCGCGTACGCGTGCCTCGAATTCCGCCAGGGCAAAGGGTTTCACCAGGTAATCGTCGGCGCCCAGGTCGAGCACCCGAACGCGTTCCTTCAGGCCTTCGCGGGCGGTAACCACGAGCACAGGCAGGCTGGCGCCGCGCTTGCGGGCGCGGCTGAGCACGTCGCTGCCATCCAGTTGGGGCAGGCCAAGGTCCAGTACCAGCAGGTCGTAATCGTGGTCGCGCAGCGCGTGGTCGGCGCTGGCGCCGTCGGAAACGTGGTCAACAGCGTGGCCGCCCTGCTGCAGGGCGGAGCGTACCGCCGCGGCGATGGAGGCGTCGTCTTCGGCTAGGAGTATGCGCATGGTGGGCAAGCATACGCTCCGTGGTGGGGTGTTCGCATGTTGTCGCGGCAGGCTTTCCCATCCCTTTCCGCTAATTGCGAACGATTCGCATTGAGGTTAACATCGGCAGGCTTTCCGAACCGCGACAGGGGCCCTGACCACGCATGCGCGACACCGTTGACCGGCCACGCCGCGCGTTCTGGCTCAAACACCTGCACCGCTGGCACTGGATCAGTTCCGCGGTATCGCTGGTGGTGCTGTTCATGTTTTCGGTCACGGGGTTCACGCTGAACCACGCGGCCCAGATCGAAGCGAGCCCAACGGTGGTGCGCCACGGGGCTACGCTGCCTGCCGACCTGGTGCGGCGCCTGGTCGATCCTGGCCGCAAATCCGCGCCCGTCGACCCCGCTGTCGCCGCCTTCGTGGGTGAACAAACCGGGGCCGACATCGCCGGCCGCGACGGCGACTGGAGCGACGACGAGGTGTACATCTCGTTGCCCCGTCCCGGCGGCGATGCCTGGGTGAGCATGGATCGCGAGACGGGCGAGGTGCAGTACGAATCCACCGATCGCGGTTGGCTCGCCTGGTTCAACGACCTGCACAAAGGGCGCAATACCGGGCCCGCGTGGCGCTGGTTCATCGATGTGTTCGCCTTGGCCTGCGTGGTGTTCGCGGCCACCGGCTTGCTCCTGCTCAAGATGCACGCCAGCCAGCGTGGCATGACCTGGCCCCTCGTGGCGCTCGGTTTCGTGCTGCCGCTGGTGCTTGCCCTGCTTTTCATTCACTAACCCAAGGATCGCCATGCGCCGGATGCTTCCCCTCGCGCTCTGTTTCCTCGCCGCCCCGGTGGCTGCGGCGGATATGAACCTCACGGTCGAGATCCCCACGCTCAAGGTGGCCGAATACCACCGTCCTTACGTTGCCGTGTGGGTCGAACGCGAAGACCACAGCGTCGCCGCCAACCTGGCGGTGTGGTACGACGTGAAGAAGGCCAGCGGCGAAGGCACCAAGTGGCTGAAGGACATGCGCCAGTGGTGGCGCCGCAGCGGACGCGACCAGACCATGCCGATTGACGGCGTCTCGGGTGCGACGCGCCCCGCCGGGCAGCACCAGCTGCGCTTCACCGATGGCAAGCCGCCGCTGGGCACGCTAGCCCCGGGGCACTACGAACTGATCGTCGAGGCTGCGCGCGAAGTCGGCGGCCACGAGACGCAGCGCATCGCGTTCGACTGGCCGGTGAAGGCGCCCGTGCACCTTGCCGCCAAGGGTACCGATGAACTCGGCCAGATCACCCTCGACCTTAATCCCTGACCGGAGCTTTCCATGAAGCATGTGTTTGTTCGCGCCGCCCTTGCCGTGGCGCTGGCCCTTCCCCTCGGCGCGCAGGCGCACAAGATGTGGATCGTTCCCTCTACCACGGTCGTCTCCAGCGACGATGCGTGGGTGACCGTGGATGCCGCCGTCTCCAACGACCTGTACTACCCCGACCATTTCCCGGCGCAGCTGGACCAGTTGGTGATCACCGCGCCGGACGGCACCCAGGTGAAGCCTGAGAATCCGTGGACCGGCAAATACCGCAGCGCGTTTGACCTGCCGGTGCCGCAAAAGGGCACGTACCGCATCGCGCTGGTGAACCAGGGCCTGTTCGCCAACTACGAAGTGGATGGCCAGAAGAAGCGCTGGCGCGGTAACGCGGCCGAGCTGAAAGCCGCTATTCCCGCCAACGCAAAAGACGTGAAGGTAAGCGAGATGGCCTCGCGCGTTGAAACCTTCGTGACCCAGGGCAAGCCCGGCGGTGCGGCGCTCAAGCCTACCGGCAAGGGCCTGGAGCTCGTGCCGGTCACGCAGCCGAACGACCTGGTGACGGGCGAGAAGGCCACGTTCCAGCTGCTGCTGGATGGCAAGCCGGCCAGCAACCTGAAGGTCACCGCGATCGATGGCGCCACGCGTTACCGCAACGCGCAGGACGAGATGGATACGCAGACCGACAAGGATGGCAAGTTCAGCTTCACGTTCGCCACGCCTGGCATGTACTGGGTGAACGCCTCGACCGAAGATGACAAGACCTCGAGCAAGGAAGCGAAGCAGCGCCGCGTCGCCTACACCGCCACCCTGGAAGTGCTGCCGCAGTGATCGCCGTTCCCTGTAGGAGCGTGCTTGCACGCGAGGCACGTTGCCGCAAGCCACATCGCGCGCAAGCGCGCTCCTACAGGGGGCTCGCCTTGCTTCTGTGGCTGATGTGTTTCACCGCCAGCGCTACTGATGTCCGCCGCTTCGAAGGCGAAACCATGGGCACCACCTGGTCGGTGAACGCGGTACTGCCGCCGAAAGCCGACGAGGCGGCCATCGATCGCGGCATCCAGGCGGAAGTCGATCGCGTCGTCGCGCAGATGAGCACGTATGAAGCCGACTCCGACCTGAGCCGTTTCAATCGTGCACCGGCGGGAACCTGGCAGACGTTGCCGCCGGAGTTCTATGGCGTGCTGCGTTACGCCCTTTCGCTGGCGAAGGATTCCGGTGGCGCCTACGACCCCACCGTGGGGCCACTGGTGAACCTGTGGGGCTTTGGTCCTGACAAGCGCCCGCACGATACGCCCGATGCAGCGGCGATCGCCACGGCGCGCGCTCGCGTGGGCTGGCAGCGCATCAAGCTCGACGATGACGGTCATCGGGCGTTCCAGCCCGGCGGCGTCTATGTCGATCTTTCCTCGGTTGCCAAGGGGTTTGGCGTGGACCAGGTGGCACGCTTCCTCGATCGCGCGGGTGTGGCGTCATACCTGGTCGAAGTGGGCGGGGAACTTCGCGCCCATGGCCGCAAGCCCGATGGCACGCCGTGGCACATAGGTATCGAGCGCCCTGGGGCCGCATCGGGTGCGGTTGATAATGTCGATGAAGTAGGGCGCATTGTTTCGCTGACGGATAAGGCGATCGCGACCTCCGGCGACTACCGGCATTTCTTCGAGACCGGTGGCACGTTCTACTCGCACCACATCGATCCCCGTACCGGCTATCCCGTGGCGCACACCGTCGCGTCCGTAAGCATCGTGGGTGACGATTGCATGCACGCCGATTCGCTCGGCACCACCATGACCGTGCTTGGCCCGGACGAGGGCATGGCGTACGCGAAGCAGCATGACATCGCCGTGTTGTTCGTCCTGTACCGCGGCGATGGCACGTTCGAGGAACGTACGTCGCCAGCGTTTAAGAAGGCCGTGCGGTGAAAAGCGTGGCGGGGCAGCTCGGTATCGGCGCCATGCTGTTACTGGCGATCGTGCTGTTCGCGCACTGGCAGGATTTCTCCAGCCTGCATATCGGGCAGCCTGGCCGCGCCGCCTGGGCAGGTGCTGCCGCGGCGGGCTGGGCCACCTGGGCTGTCGCAGTGGCATGGCCGCGCCGCCGTCTTGACGCCCGGCAGGCGCCGAATGGCATCCTGGTGGTGCATGCCTCGCAGACGGGGTTCGCCACGGAGCTGGCCGAGCGGACAGCGGGGTTGCTGCGTGCCGGTGGTATGGCGGTCGACCTGCGCGAGATGGCGGCGCTGACGGCCGCCGACCTGTCCTCCCACGCTCGTGCACTCTTCGTGGCCAGCACCACGGGCGAGGGGGATGCCCCTGATAACGCCACCGCATTCCAGCGCGAGGTCATGCGTTCGGCCATTGACCTGCACCACCTGACGTATGCCGTGCTGGCGCTGGGCGATCGTGACTACGAGGACTTTTGCGCTTTCGGCCGTGACCTGGACCGGTGGTTACGCGAGCGCGGTGCGATGCCGTGGTTCGATCGGGTCGATGTCGATAATGGCGACGATGGCGCGTTGCGCCACTGGCAGGGCCAGGTGACCCAGCTCGCGGGAGCGGAAGAGCAGCCGGACTGGTCGCGGCCCGCGTATCAGTCGTGGCGGCTGCGCGAGCGGCGCCTGCTCAACCCCGGGAGCGCGGGCGCGCCGTGCTTCCACGTATCGCTTGTGCCCGATGACGGCATGCACCTTCGCTGGGATGCGGGTGACATTGCCGAGATCGGCCCCCGCCGTGGGCGCGGGCATGACGAGCTGTTGCCGCACCGCGAGTACTCTGTCGCTTCGGTGCCTGCCGATGGCGAACTGCATCTTGTCGTACGCCAGCAGCGTAGCCCCGATGGCGCACTCGGCGCGGGATCGGGCTGGCTTACCGCGCTTGCGCAGGAGGGCGATACCATCGACCTGCGGGTGCGGCGTAATGCTGGCTTTCACGCCCCTGCGGATGCCAGGCCCGTGCTGCTCATCGGTAACGGTACGGGCATTGCCGCCTTGCGCGCGCTGCTGAAGACCCGCGTGGCGCGCGGCCACATGCGCAACTGGCTGGTGTTCGGCGAGCGCCACGAGCGCGTCGATCGCCTGCACGTGGATGAACTGGAAAACTGGCGCGCTGATGGCGCTATCGAGCGCCTCGACCTGGTGTGGTCGCGCGAATCGCGTGGTCCGCGCTACGTGCAGGATCGCCTTCGTGGCGCCGGCGACGCGTTGCGGTGTTTTATCGGCGAAGGGGCAAGCATTTACGTGTGCGGCAGCCTGGCCGGCATGGCCCCGGGCGTGGACGCCGCGTTGCGCGAGGTGCTTGGCGATCGCCAGGTGGAAGCGCTGGCCGCGGCGGGGCGTTACCGCCGCGACGTGTATTAGCGATTGCCCCGCGGGCGGCGCAGGCGGCGAAGCAGCAGCCATGTTGCGGTGATCGGACCGGATAACGCATACACCACGAGGTAGGCGTATACCGACCACGGTGAGAACCAGATCGAACCGACGACGAACACAGCGCCAATGAGCACGGTAGTGGCGTTCAGCTTCAGCTTCAGCGACTTGCTGCTCAGGTAGCGGAACGGGCTGATCATGGATGCCGCCAGCACGAACAGCATGACGTTGATCACGCCCTGGATGGTATCGGCAGGCCAGCTCGCCCCGCTGTAGCGGCCGATCGCAATCAGCACCACCACCAGTGATGCGGCCGATGGCGTGTTCAGGCCCAGGAAGATCGTCTTGTCTTTCTGCACGTTGAACATGGCCAGGCGCATGACCGCACAGGCGCAGAAGGCGATCTGCGCGGGAAGGAACGCCTCAGCCCCGATCGAACGCAGGTAGGTGCCGGCAACCACGACCGGGACCACGCCAAAGGCGATCGCATCCGAGAGGCTATCCAGTTGCGTGCCCAGGTCGCTGGATTTGCCGGTCTTGCGCGCGACGAAGCCGTCCGCGCCGTCGCAGACCAGGCACGCGATGAACAACGTGCCCAGGTAGGCGAGTTCACCCGACAGGGCGCGGTTGATGATGAGTACCGCACAGGTCAGCGAGCACAGCGTGATGAAGTTCGCCAGCGTCACCAGGTTCTCGTAGGGAGCGCGCAGCTTCAGATGCATACGAGGCGCACCTTGCCGTCGTGGGTGCCGTCGTAGCGCAGCGACGTGAGGTCGGTCACCCACTCGACGCCCGTGGCCACCTCGGAGGGGTGATCACCCGCGATCGCCAGCACGCGTGCGCCGGCGGCGCGGCCCGCATCGATGCCGGCTTTCGCATCCTCGAACACCAGGCAATCCGCGGGCGCGGCGTGCATGCGTTCGGCGCCCAGCAGGTACGCTTCCGGGTGTGGCTTGCCGTGCGTTACGACTTCGCCCGTCACCATGCGCGGTGGCGGCACGATGCCCGCGGCGCCAAGGCGCGCCTTTGCCAATACCGTGTCTGCCGATGTGACGATCGTCCAGCGATCCGAGGGCAGCGCCGCAAGCAGTTCGATGGCGCCGGGAATGGGCACGATGCCATCCACGTCCTCGACTTCTTCGCGGTAAAGGCGCTCGTAGACGGTATCGATGTCCTGCCCGGCCATGGGCGCGAATTCCTTGATGGAATCGTACATGCGCACGCCGTGCAGGCGGGGCAGGACGAAATGCCAGTCCAGGCCCACCTCATCGCACCAGCGCTTCCAGATTTTTTCGACAACGACGCGCGAATCGATCAGCGTGCCATCCATATCGAAGAGCAGGGCGTCGGCGTTGATCGCCTGGCCGGGTTGAAGCCGCATGTTGCCTCCGGGGAATCGCGAGGGGCACCGCATGGCGCGGTAAGCCCCTCACGATACCGGAGCGCGGCCTGCGCGTCAGTTGATAGGCGTCAGTTTGTGGTTGCGGCGTGCATCGGCGATGACGGCCTGTACCTGTTCATTCGCCTTGCGGCCTGCCTCGGCCTGGGTGCGGCCCCACTCCGCCTGGGTGCGGCCCTGTTCGGCGCGCTGGCGGCCGATCTCGGCCATCTGTCGCGCGATATCCGCTTGCTCGCGGCCGATCGCGGCGTTGCCTTCGGCATACGCTTCACGGTCCGTGGGGTGCGTCGGGTTCGCCTGTTGGATGGAAAGTGCCGCCCGGCGTTCGGCGAGCTTCTGCATTTGTTCGTTAAGCACGGCCTGGCGCTGGTCGAGCTCCATCTCGCGCTTGCGATCCGTGGCCGGCGGCGGTGGGGCGCCCTTGAACGCATCGGCATAGATGGCGCGGATACGTGCGAGATAGGCCGGGTCGCGCAGTTCCCACTGGCCATCTTCGTTGACGATGGTGATGTAGCCGTCCTTGCCGTCGGTGCCGCGCGAATGCAGCGGGCCGTGATCTTCAATGGTCGAGATCGCGTGGATGTGCACGCCGGCCATCGGCGCCGGTGCTGCTGGCGCGGCGGGGGCTGCGGGTGCCGGCGGTGCGTGCGGAGGGGGCGGCGGCGCCGGCAGGTCACGCAAAGGCGCTCCCGCCAGTGCGGGTGCTGCGGCCGGGGCTGCAGGTGCTGCAGGCGTGGCTGGAGTGGCTGGAGTGGCTGGAGTGGCAGGCGTAGCAGGCATAGCCGCAGTGGCTGGCGTGGCGGACGCCAGCATCAGCATGGGTTTGGCATGCTTCAGGGGCGGATTGGCCGGGCGGCCCTTGTCCACGATGACCGCGACAGCGGCGGGTGCCGCTGCGGGCGTGGGCGTCGCGGCGGGCGCGGGTGCCACGGCGGCGACCGGCTTTGCCGCAGGAGCGGCGGTGCCCACGGGTACATCGGCCGGTGGCGTGGCTGCGGCGATGCTCATGGGTGCATCCACCTGCTGCGAGGCGGCGACGACACGCCAGGGCAGCGCGGCGGCGAGTGCAAGGGTGGCGACAAACAGCGTGGTGGCGACGCGCGGGTGCGTGTCCTGCGATTGGCCAAGCATATCGAGTCTCCGTTTCAGGATGCGGAAGGTGGGCGAGGCACCGGGCAGGGCGTGGTGCGGATGCGGCGCTACGCCAAGGCGGAGCAACAGACGCCCGTAGGTGCCGGGCGCAAGGCGTCCGCGATCGACGGCAAGGGCATCACAGGCGGCCTCACGGCACAGGGCGTATTCGCGTACCGCGACGTAAGCCATGGGGTGGAAGAAAAACAGGGTGCGGGCGAGGGCCGGAATACCACCTAGTACAAGGTCACCCCGGCGTACGTGGGCGAGCTCATGCATGAGTGCCATTTCGCGCTCGTCGTCGCCGAACGTATCGTCCAGCGGTAGCAGGATGGTGGGCCGGAACAGGCCGACCACTTGCGGCGAATCCACTTCAGCCGATACGGCAAGTCGCGGCGAACGGCGCAGCCCCAAGGCGCGAGCACGCTGGGCGCACAACGTTTCCAGGCGCACATCGTCATGCGGCAGGGCGCGGGCCACGATACCGGCCAGGTGGTGCCAGCGTGCGATGCCGATGGCAACCTGCACGGCGACCAGCACGGCCCAGGCGGCAAGCAGCGCCGTGGTCCATGACCACCATTCCGCCGTGACGGCAAGCGGGGCATCGGGCATGACGGCAAGTGTCACTGCCGCCTGCTGGCTCGTGGCGGCTGCAGCGACGGTTTCATGTGCAGGCAGGAGGGGCAGGTCGATCGTGCCGGGCACGCACAGGCCAAGCAGCATCTGCGCGCCTACCAGCCACCACATCCATGAACGCGTGGAGGCGCTGAGCGTGGGCATCAGGCGGCACAGAACCCATATGAACGTCGCGAACAATAGCGTCTGTAGCGATGCGGCCACGAGGCGGCTCGATAAGGTGTCGAGGAGGGCATCCATGCTCAGCGCCCCTTGCGCCGCGACTGGAGCTGGCCGACGAGGGCCTCCAGTTCCGCCAGTTCGCTATCGCTGACCTGGCCACGTTCGGCCATCCAGGCGACGAAGGGTGATACGGAGCCTTGCAGGGTTCGCTCGACAAAGCGTGCGACGGCGCCGTTCATCACTTCGCCCGATTCGCCGGTGACGCTGTAGCGATAGGCGCCTTCGGCTTTGCGGCGGGTGAGGTAGCCCTTGGCACGAAGGCGTTCCATCATGGTGAGCACGGTGGAGCGGGCAAGCCCGCGCGCTTCGCCGTAGGCTGCGCACACCTCGGCGACCGAGCTTTTCGGTGCTTCCTCGATGTGTTGCAACAAGGCGAGTTCCTGGTCGCCGATGGTCTTCTTTGCCATGCCAAGCTCCTGACTACATTTGTAGGCAGCATGCGCCTGACTACAGTTGTCGTCAAGTGCCTGCCTCGCCTTCGGCCACGCGCCAGCGAATCGGTTCATTCGCTGGCGCGAATGCGAATGAACCAATAAAAAAGCCCCCGCCGTAAGGCAGGGGCTTTCAGGTACCTCGTCGATCCGCGGCGGCTCAGGCCGCCGCAAGGGATCAGGCGGCGGCGTCCTTCAGCTTCTTGAGCGGACGGACCTTGACCTTCACCGAGGCAGGCTTGGCAGCGAACCAGCGCTCTTCACCGGTGAACGGATCCTTACCCTTGCGCTTCGGCTTGGCAGCCACGGCAACGGAGGTGATCTTCAGCAGGCCCGGCAGCGTGAACGTGCCAGCGCCCTTCTTGTGGACCGAAGCGCTGATCGCGCCTTCGAGCGAGGCCAGGACGGCCTTCACGCTCTTCGAATCCACACCGCTCTGCTCGACGATGTGCGAGACGAGCGACGACTTCGACAGCGGATCCTTGATCGGCTTGAGCGCGGCAGGCGCCTTAGCAGCCTTGGCGGGAGCCTTGGCAGCGGCCTTCTTTGCCGCCGTTTTTTTGGTCGTGGCCATGATATTCCTTGTCACTTTGATCGAATGAGGCGGCCCTTAAAGGCCGGTGCCCAGCGGGCGACTCACTCTAGCGTTGCTTTCGTCCGCTGAAAATAGGGTTGAAGAAGATTTTTCGCATTCGATGCACCTTTTTTTCAGGCTCCCCGTGACGCGCTGCGGAAAATTCACCGCCAAAGGTCATGGACGTACGTGAAGTCCGGCCCGATGTGGCATACCTTAGGCCTATGTCCCCACTGATCGACAGCCACGGCCGTACCAAGCGCAAGTTGCGGATCTCGCTGACAGATCGCTGCAATTTTCGCTGTACGTACTGTATGCCTGAGCACCCTGACTGGCTCCCCCGCAAGAGCCTGTTGGCGCGCGAGGAGGTCGTGCGCCTGGCCGGGCTGTTCGTGGACCAGGGGATCGACCAGATCCGCCTGACGGGCGGTGAACCGCTGCTGCGCCGCGATCTGGTGGAGTGCGTTCGCGAGATCGGCGCGTTGCGCGAACGCGGCCTGCGCCGCCTCTCCATGACCACCAACGCCTCGCGCATCGCGCCCATGGCAGCCACCCTCGTGGCCGCTGGCATCGATGATTTCAATGTCAGCCTGGATGCGGTGGACGCGGAGGTGTTCCGCAAGCTCACGTTGCGTGATGTGGCGCCGGTGCTGGATGGCATACAGGCCCTGGTCGATGCCGGCGCATCGATCAAGCTCAACGCGGTGGTGGTGCGTGGCGATAACGACGGCCAGCTGGTGCCCTTGCTGGAATGGGCCATGGCCAGGGGCCTGCCGCTGCGCTTTATTGAATACATGCCGCTGGATGCCCCCGGGCACTGGCGCCGGGATGCCGTGGTCAGCGAGGCGGAGATGCTCGAGGCGATCGGTACCAGCCACACGATTGAAACACTGCCGCGCAGCAGTGACCCGGCCTCACCCTACCGGGTGGATGGGCACTACCCGCTGGGCATCATTTCCACTGTCTCGCATCCGTTCTGCGCTACCTGCGATCGCCTTCGCCTTACCGCCACGGGCGAACTGTTCACCTGCCTGTTCTCCCCGGTCGGTACGCCGTTGGGCGCGCGCATGCGCGAAGGCATGGACGATGAAACGCTGTCGGCGACGGTGCGCCGGGCGGTGTGGCTGAAAGACGCCGGCTACGCGTCCCGTCCGGGCCCGGTCGAGCGAACGGTAACCATGCACGCCATGGGCGGCTGAACCCACCCGAGAGATTCCATGATCCCCATTACTTTTGAGCTCTACGCCAACCTGGAGCGGTTGGCCGGAACGCGCGAATACGGCATGACCGCGCCCGCTGGCGTACGTACTGTCGGTGAGGCCCTGGCGCTGCTGGCGACGGCCCGCCCCGAGCTTGCCGGTTCGCTGGAACGCTGCGCCTGCGTTTCGGGCGACACCATCGTGCGCCGGGCCGATCCGCTCCCCGCCGATGGGCGTATCGCGCTGCTGCCACCCGTGGCCGGGGGCTGACCATGGTGCACACCGTGCTTTCCCATGAACCGCTGGCGATTGAGCCCTTGCTTGAACTCGATGCGCACCCGGAATGTGGCGGCCTGGCCATGTTCGTGGGTACCGTGCGCGACCACCACGAAGGCCGCCCGGTACTTCACCTTGCTTACACCGCCCACGAGCCCCTCGCCGCGAAAGTGATCCGCGAGGTGGAAGAAGATACCCGCCGCCGCTTCAACGTGCCGTACGTGCGTGTCGTGCACCGGCTGGGCGACCTGGCGATCGGTGACGTTGCGATCGTTTGCGTGGTGCGTGCAGCGCACCGTGCCGAAGCGTTCGAGGCCTGCCGCCACGCGGTCGATGCGGTGAAGCACACGGCACCGATCTGGAAGGAAGAATTCTACGTGGATGGCACCAGCGCCTTCGTCGAGGGGTGCTGCATCCGGGATGACCTGGATGGGCCGGAACCGAAGCCACACCGCCACCATTCCCACGCGAGCCACGGATGAAAGACGTCAGCCAGAAGCCGGATTCGAAGCGCGTTGCGCGCGCGACAGCGACCCTCCACGCACCTGCCCACTGCATAGCCCTGTTGCGCAGTGGCGACACGGAGAAGGGCGATCCGTTGAAGACCGCCCGGGTTGCCGGCATCCTCGCGGCCAAGCGCACGGATGAGCTGATTCCCCTGTGCCACCCGTTGCCCATATACCGTGCGGACGTGACCTACGAGCTGGCCGATAGCTCGGTGCGCATTATCGCCGAGGTGGAGACCATCGGGCCGACCGGCGTGGAAATGGAAGCGCTGACCGCAGCGAGCCTTGCCGCGCTGACGCTATACGACATGCTCAAGCCCTATGCCGAGCCCGAGGAACTACACATCGAGGACTGCCGGCTCGAGCGCAAGCTGGGTGGCAAATCGCATTACCGCCGCACGCTGGCGCAGCCGCGTAGCGCCGCCGTGCTCGTGCTCTCCGATACCGTGGCCAGCGGTGCCAAGCCGGATACGGCGGGTACGTACGTTCGCGATGCGCTGGAGGCCGCAGGGTTCTCGCCCATTGAGTACACCGTGCTGCCCGATGATGCGCACGTGCTTGGCGGTGCCTTGCGCACGCTACGCGAGCGCAAGGTGGAGCTGGTGATTACCGTGGGCGGGACGGGCCTTGGTCCGCGCGATATCACGGTGGATACCGTGAAGCCCATGCTCGATGTGGAGATTCCCGGGATCATGGAGGCCGCCCGTGCGTTCGGTCAGCAGCGCATGCCATTTGCGATGCTCTCGCGCGGCGTGGCGGGCTACGCAGGCGATACCTTGGTCCTGACCTTCCCAGGTAGCCGCGGCGGCGCCAGTGAGTCGCTGGCGGCCACCTTGCCTGGTTTGGTACACCTGCTCGAGACCGGGCGCAGCGGTGGGCGCCACCCGGGTGGCTATGGCGAGGCACCCTGACATGGCGTTGCTTCCGCTGGCCGAAGCCTTTGCACGTTACAAGGATTCGTTACATCCGCTAGGTACGCAGCGCGTCCCGGTGGAACTTGCCCTGGGCGCCGTGCTGGCCGAATCGCCGCGATCACGCATTGCCTTGCCACGCTTTACGCAAAGCTCGCTCGATGGTTATGCCGTGCGCAGCCGGGATGGCGAACGGCCACGCGTGCTGGTGGGAACGTCCGCGGCGGGTGAAATCACCCGCGCCGTCGTGGGGCCGGGCCAGGCGGTACGCATCCTTACCGGCGGCATGCTGCCCGAAGGTGCCGATAGCGTCGCCCGGCAGGAGATCGTTGATCGTGATGGCGATGCAATCACACTGCGCGAAGCCGTCCGTGCGGGCGAAGGCGTGCGCTACGAAGGGGAAGAGCTGGTCGAAGGTACGGTCATTGCCCAGGCCGGCCAGCGCATCAACGCGGGTATCCTCGCCGCCCTGGCGATGGCTGGTGTCGAAAGCGTGGAGGTGCGCCGCCGCCCTCGTGTCGCAGTGCTCATCACCGGCGATGAGGTGGTGCGCGTGGGTGAAGCGCTGCTGCCGGCGAAGATTTATGACGCAAACGGGCCGCTACTGCGCGCCTGGTTCGTGGAAAACGGCTACGGCGAGCCTGTCGTCGCCTATGTCCGCGACGATGAGGCCGCGCTGGAAGAAGCGATGAGTGCGGCGCTGGATAGTGCGGACCTGGTCGTCACCAGTGGCGGTGTCTCCGTGGGTGATCGCGATTTCGTGCCGCTCGTGGCTGATCGGCTGGGTGTGCGCAAGGTGTTCTGGAAAGTGGCGCAGAAGCCCGGAAAACCGTTGTGGTTTGGCGTGCGCGACGGCCGCGCACTCCTCGGGATGCCGGGTAATCCCGCTGCGGTACTCGTGTGCCTGGCCGTGCATGCGCGCGCCGTGCTTGGCCATCTGGAAGGCGAAACGACCCCCCAGCCCGAATGGCGGCAGGGCGTGCTCGACGGGACCGTCGAGGCCGATAGTGAGCGTGACCGCCTGGTACGCATGCGCCTGGATAGGAGCGATGCGGTGGCGCGCCTGGTGCTGCTGCCACGCCAGGATTCGCACATGCTCAGCAACCTGGCATCGGCGCATGCGCTGGTCTGGTTACCCTCGCGCGAAACGCCGTTCCAGCCAGGCGACAAGGTCGCCTGGCTGGCACTGTAGAAGCGGATTACCAGGCCTTCACGTCCGAAACGACGACCGTGTAGTCGGACATTTCCGGCGAGTAGCGGAACAGGCGGCCCAGGTCGAAATCGACGCTCTTGCCCGGGTCGATGTTGGAGGTACCGGCCGGCCAGCCCTGCTTGCTGGCGATGACCTTGCCCGAGGCATCCTTCGCATCGATGCGAATCTGGGCGGCGGCGGCTTCGCCGCACTTGTTCACGAGGTTGCCCTTCATGCTGAAACGCGGCTGGCCCGAGCCCTGCTGCAGTTTCACGGCGAAGCCGTCGATGGTGAAATCCTTGACGGCACACGCGGCCTGCGCGGACAGCGGGGCGGCGAGCATCAGCACGGCGGCGATGGCGATCTTCTTCATGATAATCCCTGTTTCGATGGCTAAAGCGGACGCCCGGGGCTTGTGGGGGGCGTTAGCTGGGCTATCGGCCGTCTTGGCGGGGACTTTAGGGTTCTGAACGAACCCGGCAAGCCAGGTTCAGGTTGTTGCCGGGAAAAGGTCGGCCACGGGCTCACCCAAGCCTTCCGGTTCGAACCATCGCTTCACCGGGGCGAAGCTGCGGCGGTGCGCATCGCACGGCCCCAGGCGCTCCAGCGCATCGAGGTGCTCAGGCACGCCGTAGCCCTTGTGTCGGGCGAAGCCGTAGCCCGGGTGCAATTGATCCAGGGCTTTCATGTGCCGGTCGCGGCTGACCTTCGCCAGGATCGAGGCGGCACTGATGGCGGGCTCCGTGGCATCGCCGCCGATCACCGCCTGCGCCGTGCAGGGCAAGGTGCGCGGCAGGCGGTTGCCATCCACCAGGGCCATGGTGGGGGCCAGCGAAAGGCCCATCAGCGCACGGGTCATACCTACCATCGTGGCCTGGAAGATATTGATGGTGTCGATTTCCTCGCGCTCGACGAAGATCACGCTATAGGCCAGGGCGCGCTCCACGATGCGGCCGTACAGCTTCTCGCGGGTGGCTTCGTCCAACTGCTTGGAATCGTTCAGGCCACGGATGACCCGCGCCGGATCGAGGATGACCGCGGCCACGACGACCGGGCCGGCAAGCGGGCCGCGGCCGGCCTCATCGACCCCGGCTACCACCAGGTCGGGACTCAGCTGACGCGTGATGTTGCTCTTGCGCGGCATATGGGCGGGAGCCTAGTGCGCCGCACCCGCGGCGGGCAACGCGGGTGTCGTGACGAAATCGGCGATGGCGTCGGCCGCGTGGTCTGCGGCGCGGCCCTCGAGTCCACCGCGTAACGCCTGGTGAAGGAACTCGAACGCCGCCACGATGGTCCCGCGCCGCTCGCTGTCGCCCAGCATGGCAAGGGTGGCATCGGCAAGGTTGGCGGCGGTGCAGTCATCCTGCATGAATTCAGGCACCAGCAAAGCGCGCCCGAGGCCGCAAGCACGGCCAAGGATATTCGGCAGGCTGTAGACGTCGGTCTTCAGCATGCGCAGCGCCCTGGCGATGCGGTAGCTGGTGGGCGAAACCCGGTATCCGACGACCATGGGCCGCTTGGCCAGCATGGCCTCGAGCGTGGCCGTGCCGGAGGCGAGCAACACGACATCGGCCGCCAGCATGGCCTCGTGCGAGTGTCCATCGGTCAGGAGGGGCGGGGTGCCCGGGAATCCGGAAAGCAGTTCGCGAAGGCGCGCATGTACGCGTTCGTTGGCGGCCGGCACCACGATCTGCAGGTTCGGCAGGGTGCTGGCGATGCGCTTCGCGGCTTCGATGAAGATGGCGCCGATGCGCTCGATCTCGCTGGGCCGGCTGCCTGGCAGCACGGCCAGCACCGGGACCCCGTGCGGGATGCCAAGGGCATCGCGCGCACCGGCGCGATCGGAAACCATCGGGAAGGTGTCGGCCAGCGGGTGGCCAACGAAGCGCGCGTCCACGCCGTGTTTCGCGTAGATCGGGGGCTCCATCGGGAACAGGCAAAGCACGCGGTCGGCCGACTGGCCAATCTTCTCCGCGCGCTTTTCGCGCCATGCCCAGACAGAGGGGCTCACATAGTGGACCGTGCGCAGCCCCGCGGCTTTCAACTTGCGCTCCACGCCCAGGTTGAAGTCGGGCGCGTCGATACCGATGGTGACATCCGGCCGCTCATTGAGCAGGCGTTGTACCAGGGCCTTGCGCAGCTTGAGCAGACGCGGCAGGTGCTTCACGACCTCGGCGAAGCCCATGACCGAGAGCTCGCGGATATCGAACCAGGATTCGAAACCACGGGCCATCATGCGCCGGCCGCCGATGCCGACGAAGCGCGCACCGGGGTAGCGGGCGCGCAATGCATCGAGCAGATCGGCACCCAGCTGATCGCCGGAGTCTTCGCCGGCGATCAGTGCGATGAGGGGGGGCTTCTGCACGGCCATCACCGTGCGAGCGAACGCTCGCTGCGGTCGAGGAACTCGAGCATCTGGCGTACGTCTTCGCTGTTTTCAGCCTGCGTGACCAGTTGCTCGCGTGCCTCGGCCAGGGGCAGGCCAGCCATGTAAAGCGTGCGATACGCGCGCTTGATCGCGGCGATGCGGGCGGTATCGAAGCCACGGCGCTTGAGGCCTTCGCTGTTGATGCCGCGCGGGCGCCCGCGGGTTTCGTTCGCCATCATCACGAACGGCGGCACGTCGGAGCCGACCAGGCAGCCCATGCCGATGAACGCGTGCGCGCCCACCTTGCAGAACTGGTGCACGCCGGAATAGCCCGACATGATGGTCCAGTCGCCGATTTCGGCGTGGCCGGCAAGCGCGGAATAATTGGAGAACACCACGTGGTTACCGACCTGGCAATCATGCGCGATATGGACGTACGCGAGCAGCCAGTTATCGTTGCCGACGCGCGTGACACCGCCACCATCGCCCGTGCCACGGTTGATCGTGACGAATTCGCGAATGAGGTTGCGGTCGCCGATGATGACTTCCGTGCGCTCGCCCTGCCATTTCTTGTCCTGCGGCGGCCCGCCGATGGAGGCGAACTGCAGGATGCGGTTATCGCGGCCAATGGTGGTCGGCCCTTCGATGACCACGTGCGGCCCAATGCTTGTACCTTCGCCGATGACCACGTCGGCACCGATGAGGGTGAACGCACCGATGCTGACGTTATCCGCGATCCGCGCGGAAGGATCGATCTGCGCGGTCGGGTGGATCATTTGTCGTTCCTCGCGGCGCACATCAGCTCGCAGCACGCGACGACCTTGCCGTCGACCGTGGCGCTGGCCTCGAACAGGCCCATGCCGCGGATGAGACGCTTGAGCGATACCTTCATGACGAGCTGATCGCCCGGGGCGACCACGGCCGAGAAGCGGGCGTTATCCACCTTCACCAGATAGAACAGGGGGCTGCCGGCTGCACCTTCCACCTGGCTGGTGATCTGGGTGAGCAGGCCGGCGGTCTGCGCCATGGCTTCGACGATAAGCACGCCAGGCATGACCGGGTGGCCGGGGAAATGACCCTGGAAGAACGGCTCGTTAATCGTGACGTTCTTGATCGCCGTGATGGTCTTGCCCGGATCGATCTCGATCACGCGATCGACCAGCAGGAACGGATAGCGGTGCGGAAGCAGCCGCTGGATCTGCTCGACATCCACCGGGAGCGTCACGGCAGCTTTCATTTCGGTCATTGCCCTTTGTCCTTTTCCAGCGCCGCCAGGCGGCGCGCAAACTCATCTAGGTGTTTCATTCGCGCCGCGTTCTTCCGCCACTGGCGGTTTTCCTGCAGCGGGGAGCCCGACGAATACTCGCCGGCATCCCGGATGGATGCCGTGACCAGGCTTTTCGCGGTGATGGTAACCCGGTCGGCCACTTCGAGGTGGCCGAGGATGCCCGCGTTGCCGCCGATCAGGCAATAACGGCCGATTTTCGCACTACCAGCCACCGCGGAGCACCCTGCCATGGCCGTATGGGCGCCGATATGCACGTTGTGGGCGATCTGGATCTGGTTATCCAGGCGCACGTCTTCTTCGAGGACCGTGTCTTCCAGGGCGCCGCGATCGATGGTGGTATTGGCGCCGATCTCGCAATCGTCGCCGATTCGTACACCGCCCAGCTGGGGCAATTTCACCCAATGGTCGCGGTCAAAGGCGAGGCCAAAGCCATCAGAGCCGATCACCGCGCCGGGATGGACCAGGACGCGCTTGCCCAGGGTCACGCGGATCACGAGGGTGACCCGGGCAACCAGCCGCGAGCCCGCACCCACCACGCACCCTGGGCCGATCGTGCAATGGGGCCCCAGGATGGCGCCTTCTTCGACGACCGCGCCATCCTCCACCACGCAGCACGGGCCGATGCTGGCCGTGGCGTGGATACGTGCCGAAGGGGCGACCACCGCGCTGGCGTGGATCCCTCGGGGGGCATCGGCCATGGGTTCGAACAGCGCCGCGATCTTCGCGTAGGCCACGTAGGGATCCTTGGCCACAAGGGCCGCACCCTTGCGCAAGGGCAGGGCATCGGCGCTCAGCACCACGATGCCGGCCTGGGTATCGGCCAGCTGCGAGGTGTACTTCGAGTTCGACAGGAATGTGAATTGTGAAGGCGTAGCCGCGGCCAGCGTGCCTACGCCATCGACGGAGGTGGCCGGGTCGCCGTGCGCTTCCAGGCCGAAGCGTTCGGCGAGTTCGGCGAGGGTGTAGTGGGGGTTGCCGCTCACGGGGGGACTCCCAAAAGAGAAGGGGTGGCAAGGTTGGGACCTTGCCACCCCGGGATTGTACAAAACCGCGTTACGGCGTTTTTAGAATTGGTTGCCGAACGTGAACTGGATGCGCTCGACGAAGCGGTTGTCGCCCGGCTGCTTACGGAACGGCACCGCGAAGTTGATGATCAGCGGGCCGATCGGCGCCTGCCACTGCAGCGAAAGGCCGGTGGAGGCACGCAGTTCGCTGGCCTTGAAGGCGCCGACGTTCTCGTACACGTTGCCGACGTCCATGAACCACGACACGCGGGCGGTGTTCACGTCCTTCAGGAACGGCAGCGGTAGGAAGACCTGCGCGGTGCCAAGGGTCTTGAACGCGCCACCGACCGGCTGGCCGTAGCTGTAGTAACCGCCCGAGCAGTTGTTCTTCTTGTCCGGCGTGGAGCTGGTGCTGCCGCCATCGCAAAGGCGGGGACCCAGGGTGTTGTCCTGGAAGCCACGCACGTCACGCACGCCACCGGCGTAGTAGTTCTCCCAGAACGGGAACGCCACCTTGTCGCCCTTGTGGTACAGCTCGACGGGCTTGCCATCCGCGTCCAGACGGACCTTGCCAGTGGCAGGATCGATGTCGTAACCAGGGTTGTCGTATGTCTGGCCGTAGGTCTTGCCGTAGCCCACCTGGCCATCGAGGTAGAGCACGAAGCCCTTGCCGATCGGCCAGTAATGGTTGGCTTCGCCGAAGATCTTGTAGTACTGCACGGTGGAGCCCGGCAGCGCGCCCGAGATCGACAGCGAGAGCTGGCCGCCGCGGGTCGGAGCCCAGTAGCTGTTACGCGTATCGTGGGTGTAGCCCAGGCTCGAGGTCCACGAATGGATCGTCTTGTTGCCCAGCGCATCCTGGTAAGCGGTCAGCTGGCGCGGGGTGTAGTAGGAGCTATTGATCAGGTTCGAGCTGATACCCAGGCTGGTCGACAGCGAATCGAAGTCGGTGATCGGGAACGACAGGGTCGTCTCGAACGACTTGGTGCTGTAGGTGTAGTTCGCCAGGTCGGTGTCGCCGTAATCGAGCTTGCTGTAACCGAGGTTATAGCCCAGCGAGATGCCGGAGTCGGTGAGGTACGGGTTCACGTAGCTGGCGTTGACGCGCTTGTAGTACGTGCTGGTTTCCGCGCCGATCGAGAAGCGGTCACCGGTACCCATGAAGTTGTTCTGCGACACCGAGGCCGACAGGATGATGCCGGAGTACTGCGAGTAGCCCACGCCGAACATCAGCGAACCGGCGGACTGTTCTTCCACCTTCGCGGTCAGGTCGACCTGATCGACCGTGCCGGGCACGAGCTGCTTGTCGATATCGACGGTCTTGAAGTAACCGAGGCGCTGCAGGCGGGTCTTCGAACGATCGATCGCGCCCTGCGAGTACCACGCGCCTTCGAGCTGGCGCATTTCGCGGCGGAGCACCTCGTCTTCGGTGCGGGTATTGCCCTGGAACACCACGCGGCGCACGTACACGCGCTTGCCCGGTTCGATAAACAGGGTGAGGTCGGCGGTGCGCTTGTCCTTGTCCAGCTTCGGCACCGGCGTGACCTTGGCGAAGGCATAACCGATGTTGGCGAGGATGGCCTTGATCGCGTCAGACGAGGCTTCGATGGCGGCGCGGTTGAAGGTATCGCCCTTGTGGATGTAGACCAGCTTGCGCAGGGTCTCTTCCGGCAGGATGAGTTCACCCAGCAGCTTCACGTCAGAGACGGTGTAGACCTCGCCTTCCTTCACGCTGGCATCCACGTACATGGCGCGCTTGTCCGGGCTGATTGCCACCTGCGTGGAATCGATGCCGAAATCGGCGTAGCCGCGGTTCATGTAGTAGTTGCTGAGCTTTTCCAGGTCGCCCGAGAGCTTCTCGCGCGAGTACTGGTCATCCTTGGAGTACCAGGACAGCCAGTTGGAGGTGTTCGATTCAAAGCCGTCGCGGATCTGCTTGTCCGTGAACGCCTTGTTGCCAACGACGTTGATCTCCTTGATCTTGGCAGCCTTGCCTTCGCGGATTTCGATATCGATGGCGACGCGGTTGCGATCAAGCTGGGTCACGTGCGGATCGACCGACACGTTGTACTTGCCGCGGTTGTAGTACTGGCGGATGAGTTCCTGCTGGACGCGATCGAGCGACAGGCGATCGAAGGTTTCACCCTCGGCCAGGCCGATCTCCTTCAGGCCCTTGCGCAGGTCGTCTTCCTTGATGTCCTTGTTGCCACGCAAGGTGAGCTTGGCGATAGCCGGGCGCTCGATAACCTTGATGACCAGGATGTCCCCTTCGCGATCGATTTCAACGTCGCTGAAGAACTTGGTCTGGTAAAGGGCGCGAATGGCAGCTTGTGCCTTGTCATCGCTGACGGTGTCGCCCTTCTCGATCGGCAGGTAGCTCAGCACCGTACCCTGCGCAATGCGGGTCAGGCCATCGATACGGATATCGGAAACGACAAACGGCTCGAAGGCAAGCGCATTGGCGGACAGGGAGGCAAGCAGGATCAGGGCGGCGATACGCTTCATCGTCGATTCCAATGGGTTAATTCCAGCCACCGGCGGACGAGGCCGGGGACCGAAGAGGAGCACGTGCCGGACTCATGCCCGGCATCGTCTGGCCGCGAGCGCGCAAGCGCCCGTAGCCGGGGTAAGACAGATGCGCGCTCGTCACGAGACGAGCATTCGCTGGATGTCGTTGAAAAACGCCAACCCCATCAGTGTGAACAGCAAGGCGAGCCCAACGTACTGGCCGGCGATCATGGTGCGTTCGCTGACCGGGCTGCCTTTGACCAACTCAATAAGGTAATACAGCAGGTGTCCCCCGTCCAAGACGGGGATGGGCAGCAGGTTCAAGATCGCAAGACTCAGCGACACCAGGCCCAGGAAGTTGAGGAACCAGCCCAGGCCCTGGTTGGCCGCGCTGTTGGCCACCTGCGCGATGCCGATGACGCCGGAGATATTCTTCGCCGAGGCCTGCCCCGAGAGCATCTTGCCGATCATGCCCAGCGTGGATGTGGTGCCGGTCCATGTGGCATGCAGGGACTCGGTGAAGGCGCGAACCGGCCCATAACGGAGCGTGGCGGCTTCCATCGGCTTGCCCGCGATACCCACCAGCCACCGGGTGGGCTGGCCCTGCTCGGACTTCATGCGTGCCGTGACATCGATCGTGGATGCCTGGCCTTCGCGCTGGATACCAAGGGCCAGTTTGGGCGATTTGGCTGCCTGTTCCTGAACCATCTTGGTGAACGAGGCGAAATCATCCACGGCATTGCCGTTGATGCTGGTGATGCAATCACCGGGACGCAAGCCGGCGAGGGCGGCCGGATCGCCGGGCACCACTTCGCTGATGACCGCCGGCGGCGACTCCAGGTCGAGCCCCAGCTCGTGGTAGCGCTTGCCAGCATCGCCGAAGGCGAGGTTCTGCACCGGGAGCACGACGTTGCGCTCCGCGCCGTCGGTGCCGCGAACGTGCACCGGCACCGGTTCATTGCCAAGCAGGCCGTTGAACAGGACGTCGGTGGCATCGCTCCAGGTGGACACGTTCGTGCCATCGACCGCCAGCAGGCGGTCGCCCGCATGGATGCCGGCCACGGCGGCAGGTGTGCCCGGCGCCGCCGTGATTATGGGGGCCACATCGGGGCGGCCCACCATGTACATGGCCCAGAAGGCCACGATGGTGAATACCAGGTTGAACACCGGGCCCGCCGCAACGATGGCGATGCGCTTCCATACCGACTTGCCCGTGAATTCCTGGGCGCGCTCGCTTTCGGGCACGTCACCCTCGCGGGCGTCCAGCATCTTCACGTAACCGCCCAGCGGGATCGCGGCGATCTGGTATTCGGTGCCGTCCTTCGCGACGCGGCGCCACAGGGGGCGGCCAAAGCCGACGGAGAAGCGCAGCACGCGAACGCCACAGCGCCGCGCGACCCAGTAGTGGCCGAATTCGTGGAAGGTCACCAGGACGCCAAGCGTCACAAGCAGCCAGAACACGGAACCGAGGAATGGGCTCATCTGAGGGGGCGGGTCTCGAAAAAACGTTGGGTGGAACGAGTTTAGCAGTAAGCGCGGTGGAGCACGCCCCGGGCGGCCCGCCGAGCTTCAGCATCACGCTCGACAAGGGTCTGGACATCGACCACGGGATTGGCCGGCAGTTCCTCAAGAACTCTCTCAACCACCTCTGCGATCCCCAGGAAGGGGAGGGTGCCGGCGAGGAAGGCCTCCACCGCCACCTCGTTGGCCGCGTTCAGGATGGCCGTAGCATCCCCGCCAGCGCGCAGGGCGGCAAACGCCAGGGCCAGGCAGCGGAAGGTATCCAGATCGGGCTGCTCGAAGTCCAGCCGCGCGTGGGCGGCCAGGTCGAGCGGCGCCACGCCGGCGTCGATGCGTTCCGGGTAGGCCAGCGCACAGGCGATAGCGGTGCGCATATCCGGGTTGCCCAACTGGGCCAGCACCGAGCCGTCGACATAATCGACCATCGAATGGACCAGGCTTTGCGGATGGACCACCACATCGATGGCATCGGCCGGCGCGCCGAAGAGGTGGTGTGCCTCGATGACCTCCAGGCCCTTGTTCATCAGGGTGGCCGAATCAACCGAGATCTTCCGGCCCATGGACCACTTGGGGTGGGCGCATGCCTCATCGGGCGTGATGGCGCCCAGGTCGGCGCGCTTGCGGCCACGGAACGGCCCACCCGATGCGGTGAGGATGAGGCGGCGCACGCCGGCGCGGCCCAGGGCGGGGCGGCCGCCGGGCAGGCACTGGAAGATGGCGTTGTGTTCGGAATCGACCGGGATAAGGTCGCCGCCGCCTTCGCGCAGCGCCTGGAGCAGCAGTTCGCCGCCCATCACGATGGATTCCTTGTTGGCCAGCAGCAACCGCTTGCCAGCGCGTGCCGCGGCAAGCGTTGAGTCGAGCCCGGCGGCGCCCACGATGGCGGCCACCACGGTATCGCACAGGGGGCCCGCCGCGGCGGCCGTCACGGCATCGGCGCCGGAGGCGACATCGCAGGTGACGCCGGCAGCGGCAAGGCGCCGGGCGAGATCGGCCTCCATGGTCGGATCGGCCACGATCGCGAGATCCGGCCGGAAGCGCTCGCAGAGCTTCGCCAATGCCTCGGTGCCGCGGTTGGCGACGAGTACGCTGGCGCGGAAACGCTCCGGGTGCCGGGCGATGACATCGAGCGTGCTCGTGCCGATCGATCCGGTCGCGCCCAGGACCCCTACCTGGCGAATGGCCATGACTACAGCCCCAGTAGCAGCTTGCCGGCCGCGAAGATCGGCAAGGCTGCGAAGACGCTATCCAGGCGGTCAAGCAGGCCGCCGTGGCCAGGGAACAGGGCTCCCGAATCCTTCACGGAGGCGTGGCGCTTCATCAGGCTTTCGAACAGGTCGCCGACCACCGCCACGGCGACGGTCAGGATGCCAAGGATGACCAGGCCAACCAGCTTGCCGGTGTCCTCCACGCCGAGCATCCAGCCGCCCAGCAGGGCGACGAGGGCGCCAGCCACCAGGGCACCATAGACGCCTGCCCAGGTCTTTCCCGGGGAAATGCGCGGGGCCAGCTTGCGTTTGCCGAAATAGCGGCCGCTGAAATAAGCGCCGGTGTCAGCCGCCCACACGATGACCAGGGCGAGCAGGGTCCACCAGTGGCCGCGGTCACTCGCGTGCAGGTCGGTGGCGGCGGCGAGTGCCGGCACAATCACCAGCAGGCCCGCACCCAGCTTCAGCATGCGGTTTTCGCTGTTGGGCGCGGCCGCGAACGTGAAGTGGCGCAGCCAGAAGCAGCAGCCGATCCACCACGCCACGCCCGCGAACGTCAGTGCGGCAAGCAGGCCGTGCGTGCGCACGAGCAGCAGGACGGCCACGACGGCGGCAGCCACTGCCGCCACGACGCCACGACCGACGGCCGTACGAAAGCCTGCCAGCTGGGCCCATTCCCATGCGGCCCCGACGAATACGATCGCGACCAGCGTGGCGAAGAACCCCGTGGGCGGCAGCAGGATAAGGGCGAGTACAACCGGAAGGAGGATCGCCGCGGTGATGATGCGTTGTTTCAGCATGGGGGTCCGGCGTTAGCTCGTGGCGACCTGTTCGCCGGTGCGGCCATAACGGCGCTCGCGGCGGGCGTAGTCATCCAGCGCTTCGGAAAGGCAGGCGTGGTCGACGTCGGGCCAGAGGGTGTCGGTGAAATAGAGCTCGGCATAAGCAAGCTGCCAGAGCAGGAAGTTGCTGACCCGGCGTTCCCCACCCGTGCGGATGAACAGGTCGAGCGGCGGCTGGTCGGCAAGGCAGGTGTACGTGTGCAGGCGTTGCTCGTCGAGTTCTGCGGCGCTGAACTCGCCACGGGCGATCGCTTCCGCGGCCAGGCGTGCGGCGTTGGCGATATCCCAACGGCCACCGTAATTCACGGCGACGTTCATGTTCAGCGCGGTATTGCCGGATGTGCGTTCCATGGCGCCGAGCATGCGCGCGCGCAGTTCGGGGGCGAAGGCATCCAGATTCCCGACGAAGCGAATGCGAACGCCATTGCCGTGCAGTTCGTCCACTTCGCGGTCGATCGCCTTCAGGAACAGCTCCATGAGTGCCGAGACCTCGCCCTCGGGGCGGGCCCAGTTCTCACTGGAGAACGCGAACAGGGTCAGTGAAGCGACGCCACGGCGCAGGCAGAACTCGACGGCCTCACGCACGGCCTTCTGGCCGGCGTGGTGGCCGAACGTGCGCGGGCGCAGGCGCTTCTTCGCCCAGCGGCCGTTGCCATCCATGACGATGGCGATGTGGCGGGGAACCCGGGGCTCGGGTTTCGCTGCCATGGGCGCAGGACCGATGGCGCGTCAGAGCGCCATCAGCTCCTTTTCCTTTTCCTTGACCACGTCATCCACTTCCTTCACGAACTTGTCGGTCAGCTTCTGGATGTCGTCATCGGCGCGCTTCTTGTCATCTTCCGTGACCGCCTTGTCCTTCAGGAGCTTGTCGATGTGCTGGATGGCGTCGCGGCGCACGTTGCGGATGGCGATCTTGGCCTGCTCGCCTTCCTTCGCCACGCTCTTGGCGAGCTCCTTGCGGCGCTCCTCGGTCGGCGGCGGGAAATTCAGGCGGATATCCATGCCCATCGTGGTGGGCGTGATACCGAGATCGGACGCCATGATGGCCTTCTCGATGGGGCCGATCATGGCCTTGTCGAACGGCTTGACCGAGAGCGAACGCGCATCGGGCGTGGTCACGTTGGCGACCTGCGAGAGCGGGGTATCCGTGCCGTAATAGGGCACCTTGATGTTATCGAGGATCGACGGGTTGGCGCGACCGGTGCGGATCGACTTCAGGTCGTGCTTGAGCGAATCGATGCTCTTGCCCATGCGGGTCTCAGCATCTTTCTTGATGTCATTGATCATGGGCGGTATTTCCGTGGATCAGGTCAGCAGGCGAGTATAGCAAAGCGCGCGGTGGGGCCGTGCCGCACCGCGCCAGGGGCCGGGGATGGGGCTTACCCGGCGTCGACGAGGGTGCCGACGGGCTCGCCTTGCATGATTTTCATCAGGTTGCCCGGTTCGGTCATGTCGTAGATGCGCAGGGGCAGCTTGTTTTCGCGGCAGAGGGCGATGGCGGCGGTATCCATGACCTCGAGGCGGCGCTCGATCACCTGGTTGTAGGTGAGGTGTTCGTAGCGGGTGGCATCGGCCACGCGCTTGGGGTCGGCGCTGTAGACGCCATCGACCTTGGTGGCCTTGAGCAGGAGATCGGCGCCGACTTCGACGGCGCGCAGGGCGGCGGCGGAATCGGTGGTGAAGAAGGGGTTGCCGATGCCGGCGGCGAACAGGGCAACGCGGCCCTTTTCAAGATGACGGATGGCGCGACGGCGGATGAAATCCTCGCAGACCTCGTTGATCTTGATGGCGCTCATGGTGCGGGCTTCGCCGCCGAGCTTTTCGATGGCGTCCTGCATGGCGAGGGCGTTCATGACCGTGGCCAGCATGCCCATGTGGTCGCCGGTGACGCGGTCCATGCCGGATGCAGCGAGGCCGGCGCCACGGAAGATGTTGCCGCCACCGATGACGACGCCAACCTGGACGCCTGCGGCGATGACTTCGAGGATTTCCTTGGCGAGGCGGCCGATGACCTTGGGATCGATACCATAGTCTTCGCTGCCCATGAGGGCTTCACCGGAGAGCTTGAGCAGGATTCGGCGGTGTTTCAGCGGGGTGCTCATGGGGGGTCTCCAGATTGTGTGGGGCAAAACAGGCGTAGTGTAGCGTGCGTTCTTTGTTACAGGTACGTGAAAAATGTCGCGGGCGTGACGATTCGCGCTTGCGCTATGGAATCGGTTCATTCCCCCGGGTGAATGAACCGCATAAAAAAAGGCCGCGATTGCTCGCGGCCTTTTTCGTCAGCGGGGTGGGGTGGCTTACGCCAGGCCCGCCTGCTTCATCACTTCGGCGGCGAAATCGTCCACCACCTTCTCGATGCCTTCGCCAACAGCCAGGCGTTCGACAGCCACGATCTCGGCGCCGCCCTTCTTCAGGACTTCGGCGACGGTCAGGTCGGTGTCGATCACGTAGGCCTGGCCCACGAGGGTCACGTCGGCCAGGATCTTGTTGACCTTGCCCGAAACGATCTTCTCGAGGATTTCCGCCGGCTTCTGCTTTTCCTTGTCCGACATCTTCGACAGCTCGATTTCCTTTTCCTTCTCGAGGAAATCAGCCGGGACGTCCTCGACCTTGATGAACTTGGGGTTCATCGCGGCCACGTGCATGGCGATACCCTTGGCCAGCTCTTCCGAGCCGCCCTTGAGCGACACCAGCACGCCAATGCGGCCACCGTGCGAGTACGCGCCGATCGGGCCGTCATTCTCGATGCGGGCCATGCGGCGCACGTCGAACTTCTCACCGATGGTGAGGGTGAGCGACTTGGCGGTGTCTTCCACGGTGGAGTCGCCGAGCTTGGCGGCCTTCAGCGTGTCGATATCCTTGGCGCCGGTCTCGAGGGCAACGTTGGCGACATCCTTGGTGAACTGGATGAACTGCTCGTTGCGCGAGGAGAAATCGGTTTCGCTGTTCACTTCGACCAGGACGGCAACGCCGGCCTTCTGGGCGACGGCGATGAGGCCTTCAGCGGCAACGCGGTCGGCCTTCTTGTCGGCCTTGGCGGCACCGCTCTTGCGCAGTGCTTCCATTGCCGCTTCGATATCGCCGTTGTTTTCGACGAGTGCCTTCTTGCACTCCATCATGCCGACGCCAGAGCGCTCGCGCAGGTCCTTGACGAGGCTTGCGGTGATCTCAGCCATGGTAGTTCCTCAATGGTTTTGAAGGGCGCCGCGGCGGGTTTGCCGCGGCGCCGGGTGATGCTTTGGACAGGGCGGGGCGCTTAGGCGCGACCGCGACCACCGTCACGGCCGCCTTCGCGACGCGGGGCACCCTTCTTGGCCGGTGCGCCACGGTCGTTGCGACGCTCGCCACGCGGGGCTTCGTCCTTCGCGACCGGGTTGCCTTCCTCGTCCAGCTCGACGAACTCGTTGGCATCGCCGCGGGCGGCGTGCTGCGGAGCGGCGGCCTTGCCTTCCAGGATGGAATCGGCAGCGGCGCGGGCGTACAGCTGGATGGCGCGGATGGCGTCGTCGTTACCCGGGATGGCGT
Source organism: Luteibacter sp. 621 (assembly GCF_050435445.1). Taxonomy (NCBI): domain Bacteria; kingdom Pseudomonadati; phylum Pseudomonadota; class Gammaproteobacteria; order Lysobacterales; family Rhodanobacteraceae; genus Luteibacter; species Luteibacter sp. 621. The sequence goes on from NZ_JBNDKI010000025.1 coordinate 34,709, forward strand.
AGTCGACGAGGGCCGGGTCGTAGTTGGTATCGACAACGGCGACGACCGGGATGCCCAGCTTGCGGGCTTCCTGCACGGCGATGTCTTCGTGGCCGATGTCCACGATGAACAGCGCGTCCGGCAGACGGTTCATGTCCTTGATGCCGCCGAGCGAGTTCTGCAGCTTGTCGCGCTCGCGACGACGGGCCAGCACTTCGTGCTTGACCAGGCGATCGAACGAACCGTCGGTTTCGGCGGCTTCGAGTTCCTTCAGGCGGGCAACCGACTGCTTCACGGTGCGGAAGTTGGTCAGCATGCCGCCGAGCCAGCGGGCGGTGACGAACGGCTGGTTGGCGCGGCCGGCTTCTTCAGCCAGGGCTTCGCGGGCCGAACGCTTGGTGCCGACGAACAGGATGGTGCCGCCCTTCTGGGCCAGGCCCGAGAGGAAGTTCATCGCGTCATTGAAGAGCGGAAGGGTCTTCTCGAGGTTGATGATGTGGATCTTGCCGCGGGCGCCGAAGATGTACGGAGCCATCTTGGGGTTCCAGTAGCGGGTCTGGTGGCCGAAATGGACGCCGGCTTCCAGCATCTCGCGCATGGTGACTTGTGCCATGGAATTACTCCTGGGCGAACCGCACTGAAGGCGGTTCTATGGGGGTTGGGACCTCCACGCATCCCCGGCTTCGACCCGGTCCTTGCCACGGAGCCTTTCGCTCGTCGATGGCGGGACAGGGCACCCCGAAGGCGGTGCCGATGCGTGTGTGGCGTTAAAAGCAATTGCCTTGCGCCGGGGCCAATGGTGGCGCCGTGCGGTTACAATTGCGCATGTCGTTTCGCTCCCGTGGCCACGCATTGGTGGCTTCGCCGGGCAGCAAAACTCGCTAATTGTAGCCTCTGGCCCCGGCGCACCGCAAGCGATGGGGCTGGAAATCCGCCGGGGGCGCCGCCACGTGGGTGGAAGGCCCATCCCCCTGAGGGCAAAGGAAAAAGAGAGAGACACCATGGCAGTCGTACCGAAGACCCCCGAAGAGATCCAGGCCATGCGCGAGGCCGGCCGCCTGGCCGCCGAAGTGCTGGCCATGCTGGTGCCCCACGTGAAGCCGGGCGTTACCACAGAAGAACTGGACCGCCTGGCCCACGACCACATCGTGAACGTACAGAAGGCTATCCCGGCCAACGTCGGCTACCGGGGCTTCCCGAAAACCGTGTGTACCTCGGTCAACCATGTGATTTGCCACGGTATTCCTACCGATACCAAGGTCCTGAAGGACGGCGACATCATCAATATCGATGTCACCGTGATCAAGGATGGCTGGCATGGCGATACCAGCCGCATGTATTTCGTAGGCACGCCGAGCGTGTTGGCCAAGCGCCTGGTCGATACCACCTTCGAGGCCATGATGAAGGGTATCGAGGCCGTGAAGCCGGGCGCCACGCTGGGTGACGTGGGCGCGGCGATCCAGAAGCATGCCGAGGCCGCCGGGTTCTCGGTGGTCCGCGAGTACTGCGGCCACGGGATCGGCAAGGTCTACCACGATGAGCCGCAGGTGCTGCACTACGGCCGCGCCGGCACGGGCCTGGAGCTGAAGCCCGGCATGACTTTCACGGTCGAGCCGATGATCAACGCCGGCAAGCCACACACCAAGTCGCTGCCCGATGGCTGGACGGTGGTCACCAAGGATCACTCGCTCTCGGCCCAGTGGGAGCACACCGTGGCCGTCACGGAAGATGGCTTCGAAATCCTGACACCCTGGCCGGACGCCGCCTGACGATCCTTGCGCCCCCTGCGCCCTGGCGGCGCGTGGGGCGCCCAAACACGCGCCTAGGGGCCCCGACGTGACGCTTCCCCCGCTTCCACGCCTGCCCGCCGTCGTTCCGCGCTCGGGTGTCTCACCCGAGGCACGCCGCTCATTGCGCCAACTGCTCGGTGATGCCGACCGCGCGCTGGATACCGCCTTCCGTGAAGGCGAGGATGCCTCCGCGCTGGCCCGGCGCCGGGCCGAAATCGTTGAAAAGGTGGTGGTGCACGCCTGGGGCGCCTGTCTTGGCGATATGGCGGCCGCTGCCCTGTTTGCCGTGGGCGGGTTCGGTCGCGGCATGCTCTTCCCCTGTTCGGATGTAGACCTGCTCGCCATGGTGGGCGAGAGTTCGCCCGCCCTGTACCGGGCGCTGGAACACTTCTTTGCCTGCCTGTGGGATATCGGGCTGAAGCCGGGCCACGCGGTGCGAACCGTGGAGCAGTGTCGTGACCTGGCCGCCCGCGACGCGAGCGTGTTCACCAGCCTGCTGGATGGCCGCCGCCTTGCCGGCTGGCCTATCCTGGCCGAGCAGCTGCGCGGCATCCTGGATGACCCGGCCCTGTGGCCGCCGCGCAAATACCTTGCTGCACGCCTGGCCGAGCGCGATGCGCGGCACGCCCGGTACGACGACACCGCGCAGAACCTGGAGCCAAACCTGAAGGATGGCCCGGGTGGCCTGCGCACGCTTGATGCGTTGCGCTGGCTGGGCCGCCGCCTGGCCAATGCGCCCGACTTCGATGCGATGGTTGCGGAAGGGCTTCTGGAGCCCGTGGAAGCGGCGAACCTCAGCCGCGCCGAAGCCACGTTGCGCCGCTATCGGTACGCACTGCACCTGGAAGCGGGGCGTGCGGAAGAGCGGCTGTTGTTCGACTACCAGCGCGCCCTGGCCGAGCGGCTGGGGTTCGAGGACGAGCACGCGAAGAACCTCGGGGTCGAGCAGTTCATGCAGGGGTATTACCGCGCCGCCACGCAGATCGAACGCTCCGGTACGCAGCTGGTCGAGCGTTTCGAGGAGATGCTTGATCCGACCACCGAGCCGGAACCCGTGGGCAGCGACTACGTGCGCTACGGCGCACGCATCGCTTTACGTAATCCCCATCTCTTTGTGCGCAGGCCGGCTGCGCTGGTCGAAATCTTCATTGCACGCCTTGATGAACCCGGCATCACGGGGTTCACGGCGGAAACCATGCGGCGAATCCAGCATGCGGTTTCCCTGCATGGCGAGGGCCTGGCCGATGACCAGGCCGTGCTCGATGCCTTTCTCGCATTGCTGCGCCGGGGTGCTCCCGCGGTGGATGCGCTGTGGCGCATGAACCGCCATGGCCTTCTGGCCGCCATCCTGCCGGCGTTCGGCAAAGTGGTCGGGCGCATGCAGTACGACCTGTTCCACGTCTATACGGTGGATGAGCACACGTTGCGCGTGCTCCGTAACGTGGCGCGCTTTGCCGATCCCGCCGCTCGCCGCGATTTCCCGGTCGGTTGCGAGATCTGGCCGCATATCGAGCGCCCGGAGCTCATGCTGCTGGCGGCGCTGTTCCACGATATCGCCAAAGGCCGCGGTGGCGACCACTCCGCGCTTGGCGAAGAAGATGCACGCGCCTTCTGCACCCGCCTCGGGCTTCCCGAGGAGCAGGTGGAACTGGTCGCCTGGCTGGTCCGCCAGCACCTGCTGATGAGTACGACCGCGCAACGGCAGGACATCACCGATCCCGATGTCGTTCATCGTTTTGCCAGCGTGGTCGGGGATTGGGAGCACCTGGATCACCTGTACCTGCTGACCATCGCCGACATCATCGGGACAAGCCCCAAGCTGTGGAACGCCTGGAAGGACCGCCTGCTGGCCGATCTGTACACCGCCACGCGTTTCGCCCTGCGTGGTGATGTCAGCCATGCCGCCATCGTCGGTTCGCGCGTGCGCGAGTGCCGTGAGCGCGCGCTCGGTATGTTGGTTGCGGAGCACTTCGCCGCCGATGACATCGCGAAGGTGTGGGCCGAATTCCCGGACCTGAGCTTCCTGCGCCACCGGCCCGAGCAGGTGGCCTGGCAAACCGCCGCGATCCTTCGTGCCGGGGGCGTTACGCCGCTTGTTGAAGTGCACCCGTTCTCGGTCCGCGGCAGCACGGAATTGTTCGTCTATACGCCCGATCGCGATGGCCTGTTCGCCACCGTGACGGCCGTCCTCGACCGGCTGCGCTTCTCCGTCGTCGAAGCCCGCATCCTCGTATCGAATACAGGTATGGCGCTGGATACGTTCCTCCTGCTGGAATCGGATACCCAGGCGCCGGCAACCCTGCAGCGTGCAGAGGAGTTGCGCCTGCGCCTGATGCGCGCACTGGACCACCCCGAGGGGCATAGTGCGCCCAAGCGTGGTATCTCGCGCCACCTGCGCCATTTCCAGATGCCGCCACGCATTGCCTTCAACCCGATTGGCGAACGCACGCAGCTTTCGCTCGTGTGCACCGACCGGCCCGGCCTGCTGGCGGCGGTGTCGCAGGCGCTGGCCGAAGCGGAGGTGCGCGTGCATGATGCGCGTATCGCTACGTTCGGCGAGCGCGTCGAAGATTTCTTCCAGCTCACCGACCGAAGCAATGCGCCGCTATCGCCCGAGCGCCAGGACATCCTGCGCGAGTGCCTGCTGCGCCACATCGGTTTCGAAACCCCCAGGACTACCCTTGATGCAAATGCAAACGCTTGAATCCGTGATCGAGGACGCCTTTGAGCGTCGCGCCGACCTGACCCAGACCGAAATCGAAAGCGGCCTGCGCGATACCGTCGACCAGGTGCTGAACCTGCTCGAATCCGGCGAGCGCCGCGTGGCCGAACCGGATGGCAAGGGCGGCTGGGTCACCCACGCGTGGCTGAAGAAGGCCGTGCTGCTGTACTTCCGTATGAACGGCAACCGCGTGATGGATGGTGGCTCGTCCAGCGCTTTCGACAAGGTGCCCCTGCGTTTTACCGATGGTGATGCGACCGAGTACGCCAACCTCGGTGCCCGCGTGGTACCAGGTGCGCTGGTGCGCCGTGGCGCCCACATCGCGAAGGACGCGGTGCTGATGCCGAGCTACACCAATATCGGTGCCTATGTGGGCGCGGGCACGATGGTCGATACCTGGGCCACGGTCGGTTCCTGTGCGCAGATCGGTGCTGGCGTACACCTTTCCGGCGGCGTCGGCATCGGTGGCGTGCTCGAGCCGCTGCAGGCCAACCCCACGATCATTGAAGATAACTGCTTCATCGGCGCGCGCTCGGAAGTGGTCGAGGGCGTCATCGTCGAGAAGGGTTCGGTGATCGGCATGGGCGTGTTCCTGGGCCAATCCACGCGCATTTATAACCGCTCGACCGGTGAAATCAGCTACGGCCGCGTGCCCGCGGGCAGCGTCGTCGTCGCAGGGAGCCTGCCGGCAAAGGATGGCAGCCACAGCCTGTACGCCGCGATCATCGTGAAGCAGGTGGACGAGAAGACCCGCTCCAAGACCGGTATCAACGAACTGCTGCGTAGCGGTGACTGACATCATGGCGGTCACGATCTACGGGTTGCCCACCTGCGATACCTGCAAGAAGGCGCGTAACTGGCTCGATCGCTTCGGTATCGAGCATGCCTTCGTGGATTACCGCGCCAACCCGGTGCCCCCGGCCACGCTGAAGGCGTGGTCGGAAAAAGTGGGTGGCTGGGAGAAGCTGATCAACAAGGCCTCCACCACGTGGCGCACGCTGCTGCCACAGCGCAAGGACCCGCGCACGGATCCCGAGTGGACCTTGCTGTTGAAGGAATACCCGGCCCTCATCAAGCGGCCGGTGCTCGTCCAGGGCGATGATGTTGCCGTGGGCTTTACCGACAACGCTTACAAGAAGCGCTTTGGTATCTGATATGTCCGACGTCCTCGAGCTCACCCGTGACCTGATCGCCCGCCGCTCCGTAACCCCCGAGGATGCGGGCTGCCTCCCGCTGATCGCCGGGCGCCTCGCGGCGCTCGGGTTCCGCATCGAACACCTGCGCTTCGGCGATGTCGATAACCTGTGGGCCACCCACGGCTCGAACGCGCCGGTACTGGCGTTCCTTGGTCATACGGACGTGGTCCCGAGTGGTCCGGAGGAGCAATGGGCTACGCCGCCGTTCGTGCCCACACAGCGCGATGGGGTGCTCTACGGTCGTGGTGCGGCAGACATGAAGGGCTCGGTGGCCGCCATGGTGGTGGCGCTGGAGCGCTTCGTCCGTACGCATCCCGACCACGCCGGCACCGTGGGCCTGCTGCTTACGTCGGATGAGGAAGGCGTCGCGCTGCATGGTGTTCGCGAAGTGGTCACGCATTTTGAAACCACGGGCCAGCGGATCGATTACTGCGTTGTCGGCGAACCATCGGCGAAAGCGACGTTGGGTGACCTGATTCGCGTCGGCCGGCGTGGTTCCCTCTCCGGCACACTCACCGTGCATGGCGTGCAGGGCCACGTTGCCTACCCTGAAAAGGCGAAGAACCCCATTCACGCCTTTGCGCCTGCGCTGGCTGCACTGGCGGCTGAGCGGTGGGACGAGGGCAACGCGGATTTCCCGCCGACCTCGTTCCAGGTATCGAATATCAATGCCGGGACAGGGGCGAACAATGTCATTCCCGGCCAGCTTGTCGCACTCATAAATTTCCGCTTCTCGACCGCAAGTACGGCGGATGGGTTGCGCGAACGCGCGGAGGCCATCCTGCGCGCGCATGGTGTGGATTACCAGGTGGATTGGCACCTGTCCGGTCACCCCTTCCTGGCACGGCCGGGCGGGCGCCTGCGCGAGATCGTCGCTGGCGTGTGCCGTGACCTGTGCGGGATAGAGCCGGAGCAAAGCACCGGCGGCGGCACCAGCGATGGCCGCTTCATCGCGCCCATGGGAGCTGAGGTGATCGAGCTGGGCCCGGTGAACGCAACGATCCACAAGGTCGATGAGTGCGTCTCCGTCGCCGATCTTGAAGCCCTCCCGGGGTTGTACCTGGCCATTTGCGAGCGTTGCCTGGATAAAACCTGACGCGATGTGAGCGTTCGCGAAGTCATCGTTTCCGCGAGGACTACACGTCCTGACGGCTTTGCCTGCTACTGCGTAGCTCTCGCCCGCCGCATGCTTTTCCCTGGCTTACTGGGGGAGTTTGTATGCGGAAGTGGCTCTTTCTCTCAATGGTGCCCGTCGCCGGAGCGATCGCGCGAGACGCGAACGACGCAGGCGGACGGGACGTCATAACGATCGCGATAGGCGATGGTGGCAGTCCGGCGGATATACGCCAGAGGATTCGTCAGCTCATCGATGATGGGCAGCGCGTGGTCCTTTCGGGAAGTTCCGGTGACCTTGCGCTCGTGCGGCCCGACTTTGCGAGGGCGTGGCCGCCGACGAATACCATTGTTCTCGACCCTGGCATTTCGTTAGGTATCTCGGGGTTCGATGCGGTCGATGAGGATGCACGTAACCGGATGCTGCGGCGGTGGGCCTGGAGCGATGACTTGTTTTCCGTGGCCGCCCGGCCGGATCGGCGCGGCATAGCGCTGGCAGCCGGTACGCGGCGAAGTGTCGAGTTCAGCATGCTCGCCACATCACCCGCCGCGGCATGCAGGAACTTCACTCACAAGATGGCCGAAGCCTTGTTCGGACAAACTCCCCCGACGACCTCAAGTCGACGTGCCTTTCGCAAAGAGGCTCGGCGTTGGTGCCAGTACGGGAATTTGTCCGTACACGCGGCCGAAGGTCCGCAGTATGTGATCGAGCCATTCCGGGGCGATGACAACATCGTGCTCAATCTGGTGACTGAGTGGGCGCTGATGCGTAACGAAGACCGAGTAGATCCGGCCGCAACCACGTATGTGTTCTGGACGAGGACCATGGGTGAGGGCGCCGGCACCGGGTTCTCGCGCCGGTACGGTTCGGATGCGTGGTATGACCCGGCGAGCCTGGCCATCAGGGACATGCTCGACGCGGCCATTCACTCAGGGTGGGGCCCCATTGAACCACCCGGCGTCGTGACCGCGTGGCCTCTGAATTCGGCATTCCCGGCCTCCGGCAACGTCCATCTGTTCCTTTGTGATGGCCCGAACGCGTTTCGCCCCTACGAATGCCCGTTTGCGCCGGTGTTGCGCAAACTTTTCCCGGACGACTCCCATGGCGGTTCCGTAACGGTGTCGACGGGAGAAAGCATTAGCGTCGGTGGGGATATCAGCGTTACGCGGACAGCCAGTACAGACTCGGCATCCATCGACATGACATTCGGGGTTAACCTGCTCCGTACCGTCGCGTCGAATGTGCAGGTCGCATTATCACTGGCCGATACGCGGAGTAATGGTGATAGTCAGTACTACCGAAGTACATGGTGGCGGCCGGATATCCCCGCGATCCAGAGTTGGATCGATGCGCGCCGGCATGCGGGCTCACTGGCTAAGGCCACGCCGCTGGCGGCGACGCTTAACCCGCGCCACGAAATGGTTTGGGAGGTTCCCTTGCAGGGTAATGCCGGGCGTGAGTTGCCCTACCACGTGGTATACGAAGCGGGCTGGAACACGTGCGTGCACGGAAACCATTGCAAGGATTACCGGCGATATCCCGCCCCCGAATTGCCCACCAAGGCACGTGTCGGGTGGTCGGACGGGATCGTACTCAGGCTACCGTCGCGATAGGCTGGCTAGCGCCCCGGCTCGATGGTCAGTGTGTGTTCGACCTTGCCCGGGAGCAGCGGCGTCAGGTGCCCCTGGGCCCATTCTTCGTGGCCCGCGCCATGAAACGGCGAAAGAGGGTGCCCACTTTGGCCACCGGGCATTTCGAGGTAGCTCTCGTCTTCATGGCCTGGCGAAATGGCGAAGCGCTCTGATGCGCCAAACGCCGGTGCCTGCACCCGCGGCATGTCCGTGTCACCGGGCAGCGGTTCCGCAGGCATATCCAGGAAGTGCGAGAGCCAATGGGGCAGGGCTGATGACAGTGGGTGGACGATGTGTGCGGTGTTCTGCTCGCCCCACGTGCGCGCTCCGATGCCGCCCGGTGCTTGCGCAAGATCGTCATACGTCTTGCGCGCTGCCGCCGCGAGCAGGTCATCCCAGTTTTTCCATTTGGGATCCAGCAGGTTCAGCGGACGCAGCGTGAGCATCTGCCACACGGCGCCTTCTGCTGTCGTGCCCCTTGGCCACGTGAAGTCGGGAAAGCGCTGTTTGGCGCGCGCATCGAAAGGGGCAAGGACAAGGTCACGCACGTTTTGCCGGAACGTGCGCACGATACGGTAATCGACGCTGTCGACTGCTGCGTGGCCGCTCCAGGTCGCGACCGCCTTCCGTAGGGGTTCGAGTGAAGGGTCGGTCGTGCGCGAGAGGCTCGACTGGAGAAGGTCATGCCACCGGGAGAGGAATACCGCCCGGTCATCCAGCTGTATGGCGAGCATGTCACCCGGCACGAAGTGCTCCCGTGCCTGCAGGTCATCGCGAATCTGCTGGGCGCGCGCGCCAAGATCGTGGCCCCCATTGCCCAGCAACGCGAGGGCATCGCCACCCACGGTGCGATTGTTGGCGGTCCACAGGCGGCTATCAGCGGGGTCGATGATGCGCGGATAGCGTGTTGCATCGGCAAAGCCCGCCCAGCCGGGCGTCCCCGGCTGGCGCAGCGGGATGGCATTGCCGATCACCGTCCAGCCGATATGCCCGGCGCGATCACCCACGAGCAGGTTCTGCGGCGGCATGCCGGCATGAGGCGCGACATCCAGCGCGGATGCCACTCCCGTGGCGTGCTCAAGGCCCATGATGCCCAGGTTGAAGGCATCCGGCCGGTGCGCGATCCACGACAATGCGAGCGGTGTGCCATCGGCGTCAGTCGCCGCCAGCGGGCCCCATGGCGTGTCCTCGACCGTAAGATGGCGTGCTTCGCCATGCGCGATCTCGATGATTTCATCGTGGGTATCGAATGCGGCGCTGCCGGCCGGCGTGACGTAGCGCGACGGATCGGCCCTGTCGCGTTCCACGCGAACCCAATCCATCCAGTCGCCATAGCTGTTGGTAAATGCCCACGCGATCTGTCCGTTGGAGCCGGCTACCAGCGCCGGCGTGCCCGGCAGCGTCACGCCGTTGAGATCGCGCATGCCGCCAGGCGCTGTTGCGTCAGGAAAACGCAAGCGCGCGCGGAACCAGATATCCGGTACGCGCAAGCCGAGGTGCATGTCATCGGCCACGAGTGCGGCGCCGTTCTCGGTCAAGCCGCCGGCCACGGCGAAGCTGTTGCTGCCTGGCATCGCGTCGGGGAGAAACGGCATGGTCGCCATGGCGATCGAGGGCTGCGCACGCAGGTCGATCACATCGGGCCCCGGAAGCCCGACATCGGGCGAGCGTGAACTGTCCAGCGGCGCCTCCCACGTGGGATCGGGCGCGGCCAATGCATCGACAAGCGGGCCGGGCAGCACGGCATGCAAGCGCGCCAGTCCGAGTTCACGGCCGTTCGTGCCATCCTCGTTGAGCTCGAAATACATAGCCCCGAGCACCAGGAGGCTGTCTTCGCTCTTCCAGGGGGAGGGTGCCTGCCGCAACAGCAGGTATTCCCACGGCCGTACGTGGAGCCTGCCCAGGCCGGCATTGACGCCATCCCGATAAGCATCGGCCAGGGCACGCTGGTCGGGCGGAAGGAAGGCGTATGCCGCCTCCGCGACGGCACGCATGCGGTGTACACGGTGCCGCAAATCCACATCCACCGCCGCCTCGCCCACCAGTGCCGCCAGCTCGCCGGCGGCTACCCGGCGCAGCAGGTCCATCTGGAAGAAGCGATCTTGCCCATGGGCGAAGCCCAGCGCCCATGCGGCGTCACGGCGGCTTGCCGCCTGTACGGTAAGCGTGCCCGCGCCATCGCGCTGGAGGGTAACCGGCGCTTCCGGGCCCTGCATGGTTAGGGTGCCATCCAACTGCGCCAGGCTGCCCGATAGCGCAGCGTAGCCTGCCGCTCCCACCAGTGCGACCAGGATCAGGAGACCGATCAACAGGCGGCGGGCAAGGCGCATGCGTGGTCAGCGTTTCTTGGGGAACACGGCGACCATGCCGGCGTAGGGCTTGGTCATGAAGGCGGGTGCCCCTGCGTAGCCTGCGGTGGGTGTCCACGCCTGGGAAATGGTGCCATCGAGGAACAACGCGTCGCGACAGCCGAGCTCGTCGCGGAACAGCCGGGCGAACGAGTGGAAGTTAACCGGGGCGCGGCTGACCACGAAGACCACGTCGTGCGGCGTCTTTGCACACACACCGCTACGCCACTTCATGCTGTCCGAACTATCGTCGAATTGCGTATTCACCTTGCCGTCGATCACCAGCATGGGGCCGGATTGCGTGGCCCAGCGCGGCTTTTTTCCCGCGGCGCGGAACGCCTCGGTGGGGAGGATTTCGGCTGTGCCATCCTCATAGATGGCGAACACGCCGTTGGGCAGCAGCGAGAAGTTGCCCGAACGCGGATTGCCGTGGGCCAGGTTCAGCGGCACGACCGCCTTGCCGTCCTCCACGTACAGCCCCAGCGGGCGGAAATCACGATCGTAGATGCCCGCGTTGGTAGCGAACACCAGCGGCCGGCCTTTCGCCGCGGTCCACGTCTTCAGCGCCTCGAGGCTCGCGAAAGGCTGCCCGCTGTCCGGGTTGCGCCAGTACAGCTCGATGTCCTCGCGGCGCGTATCCACGCTGGCCACGAAATACGACTGGCTATCGAACACCACCTCGCGTCCTTCCACCGCGTCCGCGGGCGCGGCGCAGCCGATGGACAGGGCGGCGAGGCCCACGAGGGGGAGGCTGCGGATGAGAAAACGGCTGGTCATGCGATGGATACGACGGTGGGGCATCCACCGATGTTCGCCGGGCAGGCGGGGCGCGCGCAAGGGCTGGCGCAAGGCACGTGTACGGCGACGGGAGCGCGAGCCCCGGTAGGCGTAAACTCCAGGGTTTACCCCTGCCGCATCACGCCATGCCCTATACGCCCATTGTCGCCACCCTTGGCTATGTGCTGTCGCCCGACGGCCAGCGCGTGCTCATGATTCACCGCAATGCCCGCAAGGATGACCAGCACCTGGGCAAGTACAACGGCCTGGGCGGGAAGATGGAGCCGGGCGAGGATATTGCTGCCTGCATGCGTCGTGAGATTCGCGAGGAGGCGGGCATTGAATGCACCGAAATGAGCCTGCGCGGGACGCTGAACTGGCCGGGTTTCGGCAAGAACGGCGAAGACTGGCTGGGCTTTATCTTCGTCATCACCCGTTTTGAAGGTGAGGCCCTGTCCTCCAACCCGGAAGGTACCCTTGAATGGGTGAAAGCGGATGAACTGGACGCCTTGCCCATGTGGGAAGGCGATCGTCACTTCCTGCCGCTCGTCTTCGATGCCGACCCGCGGCCGTTCCATGGCGTCATGCCGTACAAGGACGGGCGGATGGTGTCGTGGAGCTATACCCGGCTGTAACGCGACCCGCTTGTGACCTGCAGGAGCGCGCACGCGCGCTCCTGCAGGGAGCGGTTATCAACCGCTGGTTTCGATCCGTTCGACGCGACGCAGGCCGCGCGGCAGCACGCCACCGCGGGTGGCGCGGTTGCCGCCGTATTCCACCAGGTCGGCCCACTTCAGGGTGAGCTTGCGGGCGCCCGCATACATGGTGACTTCGCCCTTGCCCTCGGTGACCACGGCAACGCCGACCACGCGCTCTTCGCCCGAGGCCAGCTTGGCCTTCGGGATCTCGATGAGCTTGTTGCCTTTGCCCTTGTCGAGCTCTGGCAGCTCCGCCACCGAGAACATCAGCAGGTGGCCTTCGCTGGTCACGACCACAATGCGGTCGCGCGACGGATCCGGCGTGATGGCGGGGCCTAGTACGCGCGCGCCATCGCTCAGCGAGATGATCTGTTTACCCGCCTTCTGGCGGCCCGTGAGGGCCTCGAAGCGCGTCACAAATCCATAGCCGAAATCGGTGGCGAGCACGATGCGGGTGTCGTTGTCGGCCGCGACCACGGCATCAAAGCGTGCGCCGGCGGGCGGGCTGAACCGGCCCGTCAGGGGCTCGCCGTTGCCGCGGGCGGAAGGGAGTGTGTGGGCGGGCGTCGCGTAGGCACGACCGGTCGAATCGATAAACGCGACCTGCTGCGTGGTACGGGCGCGAGCGATGGCTGCCAGGCTATCGCCTTCGCGGTAAGACAGCGCCTCGCCGTCCACATCGTGGCCCTTGCCGGCGCGTACCCAGCCCTTCTGCGAGAGCACGACAGTCACGGGCTCGGAAGCGACCAGTGCGCTCTCATCGAGGGCCTGGGCGACACTGCGCTCGATCAGCGGCGAACGGCGCTCGTCACCGAACTTTTCGGCGTCGCCACGCAATTCGTCCTTGATCAGGCTCTTCAGCTTGGCCGGGGACTTGAGCAGGACGTTGATCCGCGCGCGCTCTTCCTCGAGCTTGTCGCGCTCTTCATTGATCTTCATCTCTTCCAGGCGGGCCAGCTGGCGCAGCTTGGTTTCGAGGATGTAGTCGACCTGCTCCTCATCGAGGCGGAAGCGAGCGATCAGCACCGGCTTGGGCTCTTCCTCGGTGCGGACGATGCGGATCACCTCATCCAGGTTGAGGTAGGCGATACGCAGCGCCTCGAGCAGGTGCAGGCGGCGCTCGACGCGGCTCAGGCGGTGATTCAGGCGGCGGGTGACGGTATCGGTGCGGAAGCGCAGCCACTCGGCAAGGATCGTCTTCAGATCCTTCACCTGCGGGCGGCCATCCAGGCCGATCATGTTCATGTTGATGCGGAAGCTCTTCTCCAGGTCCGTCGTGGCGAAGAGGTGCTGCATCATCTCGTCCACATCCACGCGGTTCGAGCGCGGCACGATGACGAGGCGGATCGGGTTCTCGTGATCGGATTCGTCGCGCAGGTCCTCGATCATCGGGAGCTTCTTCGCACGCATCTGCGCGGCGATCTGCTCCAGGATCTTGGAGGGCGATACCTGGTGGGGCAGGGCGGTGATCACGATATTGCTGTCATCGCGCTCGTAGATGGCGCGCGCACGCACCGAACCGGTGCCGGTCTGGTACATCGCGACCAGTTCCCGGCGCGGCGTGATGATTTCGGCCTTGGTCGGGTAATCCGGGCCCTGCACATGCTCACACAGGTCGGCGATGGTGGCGTCCGGGTCGTCGAGCAGGCGGATACACGCGCTGGCGACCTCGCGCAGGTTGTGCGGCGGGATATCGGTAGCCATGCCCACCGCAATGCCCATGGAGCCATTCAGCAGCACGTGCGGCACGCGCGCTGGCAGCCACGTGGGCTCCTCCAGCGTGCCATCGAAGTTGGCCGACCAGTCGGTGGTGCCATGGCCCAGCTCGGAAAGCAGCACTTCGGCGATGGGGGTCAGGCGCGATTCCGTGTAGCGCATGGCCGCGAAGCTCTTCGGATCATCCGATGAACCGAAGTTGCCGTGGCCATCCACCAGCGGGTAGCGGTACGAGAACGGCTGGGCCATCAGCACCATGGCCTCGTAGCAGGCCGAATCGCCGTGCGGATGGAACTTGCCGATCACGTCACCAATGGTACGGGCGGATTTCTTCGGCTTGGCCTGGGCGCCCAGGCTGAGCTCGCTCATGGCGTAGATGATGCGCCGCTGGACCGGCTTCAGGCCGTCGCCGATAAAGGGCAGGGCGCGATCGAGCACCACGTACATCGAGTAATCGAGGTACGCACGCTCGGCGTAGTCCTTGAGCGGGATCTGTTCGTAATTGGCTTGCAAATTCATGTATTTAGCGATCCGGCAGCGCGCCTCGGCGCGTCGTTAACCGGAGGATGGTGCCAGAAACACGTCTCAGGAGCGAAGACTGGGGCGCGGGGAAGGCCGGATCGCGTGCAAGGGCGCTCCTGCAAGGGATCACAGATAGCCTCGACAGGGCGGCTGTTCCAGGAGCGCGCTTGCGCGCAATGGGATGTGCCTCAGGGCTTAGCCGTGTCCGTCTCCTTCAGGAACCTGATCAGCCCCGTGAAATACGTCTGCTGGTCGTCGTACATGGCCAGGTGCGCGCCCTTGGGGCACAGCAGAAAATGCCCGTGGGGCAATTTCTTGGACATGGCCTCCATGTACTTCGGGTCCATGGTGTCGTACGTGGCGCCGATCACCAGGGTCGGCACGGTGATCTTCGCCAGGTCCTTGCTGCGGTCCCAGTGCAGCAACTTGCCGCTCGCACCCAGCTCGCTGGGCCCCTGCATGGACACGTAGATCTGCTCGTTTATGTGACCGAACGCGCGGGTGACCGGGTCAGGCCACTGGTCGGCCGGCATGCGCAGCACGTGCTGTTCGTAGTGCATGGGGGTCAGGATCGCCATGTAGGCCGGATCGCTGGTCTTGTGCTCGCGTTCCATGCGCTGCACTTCGGCCAGCTTTTTCTGATCCATGGCAGGCATTAGCACGGTCTTCGCATACACGTTGTACGCCGGGATGCTATCCACCATGTTCGAGATAACCAGGCCCTTCAGGTGCTGCTGGTATTTCAGGGCGTATTCAATGGCAAGGACGCCGCCCCACGAATGGCCGAGCAGGTAGAAGTTGTCCTTGTCCAGGTGCAGCGCCTGGCGCACCTGCTCTACTTCCTCGACAAAGCGCGGGATCTCCCACAGGGATTCGTCCGTGGGCTTGTCGCTGAATGCCGAGCCAAGCTGGTCGTAGTAGTAATACTCGATGCTGGCACCAGGGAAATAACTATCGAAAGCCTCGAAGTATTCGTGGGTCGCGCCAGGGCCGCCGTGCAGGAGCAGCACCTTGATCGTAGGGTTATTGCCCACGCGCTTGGTCCACACGCGGAACTTTCCCTTGGGCGTATCGATGGTGATCATCTTGACGCCGCCCGAAAGCACGTCGTCGCGCCCGGTGTTGTCGAAGTACGACGGCGGTGGCGCTGCATGAGCCGCGAACGCCGTAAATGCAAGCAACAGAATTGTCATCAAACGGCGCATGGGCCGAACCTCCCCGGAAATTATTGCGACTATCGCGTTAGCTGTAACGGACCGCAAGCCGTCACCTCGCTTTTATGTTCCGGAAGGTTCCCCAACAGCCCACCCCGGTATTCACCCGGGAGCCAAGCCGGCCCTGCTTAGATAGGGTTTTACGCAGCGGACGTTTCGATGCGCAAAGATCTTTCCGCCGATGGCCTGCGCGGCCTGGCTGCGGTCAACGTATTGCTCTGCCACCTCTGCCTGGCGTTCCTCCCCGGTGGGTTTGCTTATATCTACCCGGATACCACGACCCCTGCGGCGATGGAGGGCGCGGCCGAACACATCATTGCCTTTCAGCCCCTTTCTGTACTGTGGAATGGGCAGTTCGCCGTATGCATTTTCTTTGTGCTCAGCGGTTACGTGCTGACTAAGGCGTTTCTCGTCTCGGGTGATCTGTCTGTCATTCGGCTTCGCGCCTCACGTCGATACCTCAGGCTTGGCGTGCCTATCTTCGGCTCGGTTATGTTTGCCTGGCTTGTCATGGCGATGGGTTGGAGTCAGGCGCGGGAGGCGGGGGCGCTTTCCGGCTCGACATGGGTGGCAGATTTCTGGGAGAAGCCACCGGACGTTCTGGAGGCGCTGCGAGACGGCGTTTACGGGACCATTCTGGGCGGGTGGTCGCGGTTCAACCCGACGCTCTGGACGATGAAGATTGAGTTGTTGGGCTCGATCTTCGTATTTGCGTATCGGGCGCTGGCGGTACGAGATGCATCGCGCGCAGGCGCGCTCCTGCAGGGGATGCCGCGCGTATTGTGTTTTGCCATGGCGATGGCGCTTTTGCTTTGGTTCTTTCCGAATGACTGGCCGTACTACGCGGCGTTCCTGATCGGGAGCCATGTCGGCGAGATGCCCCTTGTGCGCTCTAAGCCGCTGCTCGGCGCGTTACTCGTGGGCGCCGTTGTCTGCGGTGGTTTCGATGTGTCGCCCTGGTATGACTGGACACGCGTGCTGCCGCTGGACGATAACGTGCGTAAGGCGGCCTTCAATGTCGCCGGTGGCGTCATGCTGCTTTATGTCGTGCGGTGTGGCGTGCTGGATCGCGTGCTGCAGAGCCGCCCGGCCCAATTCATGGGTCGCATTTCCTACTCGTTCTATCTGGTCCACCTGCCGATCTTGCTGAGTTTCTCGGCGTGGTTCTTTGTGTTTCTGTCTGGCCGCCTGTCACTGGGCCCGGTTGCCGCGGCGCTGCTCACCGCGCCGGCGACGTTCACCGTGGTCATCGCAGCCGCATTGCTGTTCGACCGCACGTTCGACCGTTGGGGCATCCAGCTTTCGCAGTACGTGTTTCCCGGCGCCCCGCGCGCGCAAGTCCCGCTGCGCTTCCGCTACGTAGGCAGGAGCAGGCCGAGCCCGCTCCTGCCAGGACATAGCTGGTTCAGAGGACGAAATCGGCCTGAACGGGGAAGTGGTCCGACGGATAGCGCCCGTCTTTCGAAATCGTAATCGTCCGCACGCTCTTCGGTTCGAGGCCGCGATAAAGGATCCAGTCAATGCGTTTCGTCGCGGTACCGGTGAAATTATGGAAGGTCTCTTCGGGGCCTTCCTTCTTCGGTGCGGTCAGCCACGCATCCTTGAAGGATGCGGTAAGCGAGCGGTGCGATTCGCTATCAGGCCCGGTGTTGAAGTCACCTGTGATAACCACGGGCGTCCCGGCGGGCAGCTTCCTCACCCATTCGGCCATCTCGTGCGCCGACTTTGAGCGCGCCTCTTCGTCGTTATCGCGGTAGGGGAAGTGTGTATCGAGCACATAGAACTGCTTGTGGTCCGAAAGGCGCTCAAACAGCGCCCAGTTCACCATGCGCGGGAAGATATTGCCCCACGTGATGCTGGCGACCTTATCGGGGGTATCGGAAAGCCAGAAATCACCGGACTTCACCAGCTTCAGGCGATCCTTCCGGTAGAAGATGCCCATGTGCTCGTCCTTGTGCCCACCGAAGCGGTCGCGGCCGAACCAGGCGAACTGGGGCAGGCGGGCCACGGTGTCATCACCCTGCTGCTGAGCGAGTTCCTGCGTACCGATCACATCGGGATCCATCTGGCGGATCGTGTCGGCGAACAGGTCCTTGCGCATGTCCCAGCGGTTCGGGCCATCGGGACCGGTAATGGTGCGCACGTTGAAGGACATGACCTTCAGGTCTTCGGTGGCAGTCGCGGGGCCGGCAAAGACGGCGGCGAGCGCGGCGAGGAGGGCGAGGTGACGCAGACGGGACATGCGGTCGGCTTCCTGTGGAGAAGCGTTCGACTATAACGACGTAACGTGGCGGCGGCGTGTTACGTAGGTCGCGTTCTTCCGCGGCGGTGGGGCATTTCGTCGCGAGTCGTTGGGCAGGGGCGGCCTGCGGCGCGTCCTGGGGCACAATAAGCGTCTGAACCCCAGAAGGATTCCGCCGTGTCGGAACAAAGCCCTGATTCCCGGCCCCCCAACAACGGCCGCCGTGCTGTGGTCGCCGTGGTGGGCGTTGCCTTCCTTGCCTCGCTAGCCACCCTGATCTTCGCGCTGACCGCCTCCCATGGCGCCCGCCAGCGCGATGCTGCCGCCATAGTGGCGGATGGCGATGATCTGCACGGCGTGGTCAGTGACTGGCGCGCCCAGGTCACGGCGGCGGAGGGTGCGTCGGCCGACCAGCGAGATGCGCTGATCACGACGCTGCGGAAGCGAGCCGACGCGACCAGCGCCTGGAAGCCGCGCACCCCATGCGGCCAGGTGGCACAGGAGCGCTTGCGCGCCGCCATGGATGTTCGCATCGCCAGCCTGTCGAGATCGACGCCTGGACATGTGCAGGACGAGCAAGCCATCGTCGACGATGCGTTGCGCGTTTGTGTGGCGCAGGCTGGGCGGGACGTCGAAAGTTAATTGAACCACCTTGCGATCGACCTGGCGCCTCCAGCGGTGAGCCACGCAACCGCGCTACCCGTCGTGGCAACGGTGGCGGCGGCCGCGCTGCCCACGCCTTTCCATGTTGGCAGCTTACTCACGTCAACTTGTAAGTTGCCGACGTCGACCTGCAACTTGCCGACGTCGACCTGTAGCTTGCTTACGTCGACTTGCAGCTTGCTTACGTCGACCTGCAGCTTGCTTACGTCGACCTTGAGTGTACCGACGTCCTGTTCGAGTCTCGCTACGCGAACCTCAAGCCTGTCGACCTTGGCCTCGATGCGATCAAGGCGGAGTTCGATGCGATCGACCCGATCCTCCATGCTGTCCAGCCGCGTTTCGATTCTTGCGACGCTCGCCTCGAGCCCGCCGACTTTATCGACCAGGACGTTTAGTCGACCGTCCATGCTTTTCAATCGGCCGTCCATGCTTTTCAGCAGGGCTTCGAGCGCCAGGTTATTGTTCCCTGGTGCGGCGTATCGCGAGTTGCGCACACTGCGTGGCGGCATTTTTATTCTCCCTAGTTGACCAGTTGCGGCGCCAGCGAATCGAGATACGGTTTGGCGAAGAACTGGAGTGCAAGCCACATGGCGCCGATGACGGCCCCGGCGGCCACGGCGACCGTCTTCCACAGGTCGGCGCGGGTGGGCATGTGTGCGATACGCTCTTCAATCGCGGAAACGTTCCTGGAGATATGGCCGACGTCGACTTCGAGCCGGCCGACTCGTTCGGCAAGGTTGGCGACGAACTCTGCAGTCATCGGGCGTCCTTCAGGCGCACTGGCCCAGTTAGGGGAGAGGGCCTAGGTTCGCATCTGCCTAGCGTCTCGTATGTAGGCGATTCCCTCTTTGTGCGTCGGCGTAGCAGTTCGTGCGAGATCGGCGGGTTCGCGCAACGCGGCGCCGGGTGCGATGGTCGCGCCGGGATTAAACGAGAACTGTTCTTGTTTAAGCGAATGCGGCGACACAAAAAAAGCCCGCTCAATGAGCGGGCTTTTTTCTGAATAAATGGTGGCTCGGGACGGAATCGAACCGCCGACACGGGGATTTTCAATCCCCTGCTCTACCAACTGAGCTACCGAGCCACGAGTGCCAGCAACATGACTTGCGGCGTGTGGAGCCGCGTATTAAATCGGGTGAGGCCGCCGCCGTCAAGCCCCCTCGTCGGGCGGCACGTAACCGGCGGGCTGCACGACGTCGCCGCCGAAGAAATATTTCTCCATCTCGCCAGACAGGAAGGCCCGAGTCTTCGGGTCGAGTGGTGATAGCCGCATCTCGTTGATCAGCATGGTCTGGTGCGACAGCCACTGTGCCCAGGCCTCCTTCGATACGTTGTCGTAGATGCGCTTACCAAGGTCGCCGGGCCATGGGGCGAAATCGAGGCCTTCGGCCTCGCGGCCAAGTTTTACGCATTGGACCATGCGGGTCATGGGGTGATCTCCGGAAGATTATCGAGCAGCGTGCGCACGGGTGCGGGTAAACCGAGGTTCGCCAGGTCACCCGGGGCGCACCAGCGCCGGTCGGCACTGTCGCTTATGCGGCGCAGCGGGGCCGCATGGTCGAACAGGATGGGGGAAACGTCCAGTCGGTAATGGCTGAATACGTGGGTGAAGGCGGGTAGGGCATCGGCGGGGCCCACTCGGGCGAGTGCCGCCGCCGCGTTCGGTGCGCTGTCGGCGTCCTGCGCCTCTGGCAGGCTCCACAAGCCGGACCAAACGCCAGCAGGGCCGCGCCGTTCCAGCAGCACGCGGCCGCGCGCATCGCGCAGCAAGAGCATCGCGATGGACCGCGTGGGAATTTTCTTTCCGGGTTTTGCCGTGGGCAGCACCGCGGTCAGCCCGTCGCGGTGCGCCACGCACGTCGCGGCCTGCGGGCAGAGCAGGCAAGCGGGCTTGCTCCGTACGCACACCGTGGCGCCAAGATCCATGATCGCCTGTGTGTAATCCGCGGTGCGATGCTCCGGCGTGTGCGCATCGGCGTGCTGCCACAGGCGCTTCTCGATCGCACTTTCACCGGGAAAACCGTTGATGCCGTGGTAACGGGTGAGTACCCGCTTCACATTCCCATCCAGGATGGGGAAGCGCAGCCCGTAAGCCTGCGCGAGGATAGCGCCAGCCGTGGAACGGCCGATGCCTGGCAGTGCCATCAGCGCATCCAGGTCGCGCGGCAGTTCACCGCCGTGTTCCGCCATGCAGCGCTTGGCGGCAAGGTGCAGGAAGCGCGCGCGCCGGTAATAACCCAGGCCGGACCACAGCGCCAACACCGTGTCCTCGTCAGCTTCGGCCAGGTCGCGCAGGGTAGGCAGGCGATCGACGAAACGCTGGAAGTACCCGATCACGGTGATGACCTGCGTCTGCTGCAGCATGATCTCCGACAGCCAGACCCGGTACGCATCGCGCGGATGTTGCCAGGGCAGATCCTTGCGTCCGTGGTGGTCAAACCAGCGGAGCAGTTCTTCGGCGAAACGGTTCACTTTGTGCCACTCGCCGCCGCGCTGCTGGATGTGGATACCGGAACGTTGGGCGTAGCGCGTATCCGCAAACCCTTCACCTGCACGCCACCGGCGTCCAGTGCCTGCATATCCACGCTGCCCAATGCGGGCGGCAGGGCGGGTGCACCGCCCGCCTGCACGCCCGTCCACCAGTCAGCCAGCGCGAGCGGTGGCACGCGCAGGTCGGCATGCCCGGTATCGCCATCAAGCTTCAGCGCGACGTACAGCGGGTCTTCCTGGTTGGCGGGCGTGACGTTCAGCTGCATGGCGTACGGCGCCACCTTGTCGAGCGCGAGCTTGCCGGCGAGCGACGCGCCGACATCCGCACCCCCACGCCAGATGGCCGAGCCTTTCAGGTTGGTCTCGAAATGTTCCGGCGATGCCATGTCCAGCGTGAGGTCATCCAGTGTGAGCACCCCATCGCGAAGCGTGGGCAACGTGGCGAGAATGAGTTGGTAAGGATGGCCGTCGTCGGTCGCCGCGGCGACCGAGAGGCTGAAGCGGCGACCACTGGCAAGACGACCGGCATCTGCCTCCACGTCAGACAGAACCAGGCGGTTCCCGCGCAGCAACGTGCCCCGGGTGATGCGAAAACCGGCATCGATCGTCGGCAATGTGGCACCCGCCGCGCTGGGACGCTTCGGCAGCGTATCCAGGTACGCCGATACCGCGTCCAGATCGATCCGCGCGCCTTCCACTTCCAGGCGCGAAATGCTGGTGTCGCGGCCCATCAGGGTTCGCCACGGCAGTACCAGTTTCCCACGTGATGCAACGACGAGCGGCGTGCCGCCATCGGGGCGGCGCAACGTAACGCCATCGAGTTCGAGCGCCGGCTTGGGCCAAAGCGTGGGTGTTGCGGGGCTTGCCAGCGTGAGCGAAAGGCCTGCGGCCCTGGCACGCGCTTGCAATAGCGAGGTGAACCGGTCTGGCTGGAGCACAACGTAAGTGGCGATGATCGCCGCAATCACCAGTGCGGCGAGAAAGCCCCCGGTTGCAAGGAGGAAGGTGCGCAGGCGGTATCTCATCGTGCCGGCGGGACGGGCCGTCAGCCGCCGAGTGAGGCAGGCAGCAGGCCGTCCACGAACGCCTCGGCCTCGAACACCCGCAGGTCGGTCGCCGTTTCGCCCAGGCCCACGTAGCGAATCGGCAGGCCAAACTCGCGTGCCAGCGCGAACATGACGCCGCCTTTGGCCGTGCCATCCAGCTTCGTGACAACCAGCCCTGTCACGCCAGCGGTATCGCGGAACTGGCGCAGCTGGCTGATCGCGTTTTGTCCGGTGGTGCCATCGATCACCATGAGCACCTCATGGGGCGCGCCGGCGTCCAGCTTCTTCATGACGCGGCCGATCTTGCCCAGTTCATCCATCAGGCCACCCTGCGTGTGCAGGCGGCCGGCCGTATCGGCGATGAGCACTTTGGTGCCACGCGACCGTGCGGCCTGCAGGGCATCGAAGATGACGCTGGCCGCATCGGCATCCTGGCCCTGCGAGACGACCGGTACGTTGTTCCGGTCGCCCCAGGTTTTCAGTTGCTCCACCGCGGCAGCGCGGAAGGTGTCGCCCGCCGCCAGCATCACTCCGCGACCTTCGTCGCTGAACCGGCGGGCGAGCTTGCCGATCGTGGTGGTCTTGCCAACCCCGTTGATGCCGACGGTAAGGATGACGAAGGGCGCGTGGGTGCTGACATCCAGCGGTTTCTCCACGGGTTTCAGCAGCGTAACGAGCTGCTCGCGCAGGGCCTTCAGCAGGGCGTTGGCATCGGCGAATTCGCGCTTGTGCATGCGCTTGCGCAGGTCTTCGACGAGCCGGGTGCTGGCTTCCACGCCCACATCAGCCGTGATCAGCGCCGTTTCAAGCTCATCGAGCAGGTCATCGTCCAGGCGCGGGTTGCGCACGAACAGGGACGACAGGCTCTTCGCGAAACCGCTGCCGGACAGCCGCTCGCGCCAGCTGCGCTTTGCAGGCTGCGCGGCTTGGGCTTGGGCTTCGGCGGCGATGGCGGCCTCTTCGGCCTCGGGCTCCAGCTCGGGCGCCGCGGGCTCCGGCGCCACGGTTTCGGCAAGGGCTTCCGCCGTGGCAGGGCCGCTATCGAAAGCGAGGGGAGCGGGGGCCTGTTCCACGCGCTCGTCCGGGGGCGGCGCCTCGGGCGTCGCTGCGGGTTCGGCGGGCTTCTTCTTCCAGAACTTGAGCATTGCGCAGGGGATTCAAAGACAATAGGCGAATGCTAGCACTCTCGCCCCCTCTGGCCGCTGAGCGATGATCGCCAACGGCCGTATCCGCATCATTGGCGGCTCCCTGCGCAATTCGCGGCTGGAGGTCCCCGACCTGCCGGGCCTGCGCCCGACCACCGATCGTGTCCGTGAAACGGTGTTCAACTGGCTGCAGCCCATCATTGGCGGGGCGCGTTGCCTGGATCTGTTCGCGGGCACCGGCGCCCTGGGCATCGAAGCCCTGTCCCGGGGCGCATCGACGGTGACCTTCCTCGAAAGGAACGCCCAGTTGGCAGCGGCCCTGAAGGCCAACCTGGCCAGGCTCAAGGTCCAGGCCGCTGTGGTCGGTGACGACGCCGTGCGCTGGTTGAAGGCGGGCGGCAAGCCCGTGGATGTGGTGTTCATGGACCCGCCGTTTGCTGACGACCTGTGGGAAGGGGCGGCGGCGGCCCTGGAAAACCACGGCTGGCTGGCCCCGGCGGCCTGGATCTACGTGGAGGCGCCCAGGGGAGCCGATGTGGGGGTTCCGGCCACATGGCAGTTACACCGCCAGGGCTTCGCCGGCGAGGTGGCCTACACCCTCTATCGCCGCACCCCGGATGTTCCGCTAAGCTAGCCCGCGTTTTCCCCCGACCCGTCCATCCATGACTCATCCGCCGGTCAATCCGCGCCTCGCCGTTTACCCGGGCACGTTCGATCCGATCACGAACGGCCACGCCGACCTTGTGTCGCGTGCCGCCCCGTTGTTCGACCGTATCGTGGTCGCGGTGGCTGAGAGCCGTAACAAGGGCCCTGGCTTCAGCCTGGGCGAGCGCATTGCGCTGGCCCGCCTGGCCCTGGCCGACCTGCCCAACGTGGAGGTGCGGGGCTTCGATTGCCTGCTTGCCGATTTCGTCACCGAAATCGGTGCGGGCGTTATCCTTCGTGGCCTCCGCGCCGTGTCGGATTTTGAGTACGAGTTCCAGCTGGCCAGCATGAACCGCCATCTCATCCCTGGGGTTGAGACGCTGTTCCTGACCCCGGCAGAGCAGTACAGCTTTATCTCCTCGTCGCTCGTGCGTGAAATCGGTCGCCTGGGTGGCGATATTTCCGGCTTCGTGCATCCGGCGGTGCAGCAGGCCATGCGCCAGCGCTGGCGCAACTCTTGAAAACAAAGGTGATCATCATGCGTAAGTTCGTCCTCGCCGCGTCCGTGGCCCTGACCGCCGCCCTGGCCCTGTCCGCCTGCAACAAGTCGGAAGACACCGACCAGGCCGCCACGCAGCAGGAAGCCGCTGTCGCCAAGCCGTCCAATCCGACCGATACCAAGGCCTGGAGCCAGTACTTCGGCCAGATCGTGCGCAAGAACATGCAGGGCATGACTGCCGACCGCCCGTTCCCGTACTTCGTGCCCGCCGGCGATGACCAGGCTGGGCAGGATGGCCGCGCACGCCAGCTCGACAACGTGCAGGGCACCGTTGCCCGCGGCGTCACCCCGGGCAACATGCTCGTGTTTGGTGGCCCGGAGTCGGCCAAGACGGCCGACCTGATCGTCGACGCGTTCAAGAGCGCCAATCCGGGCTCGTTCAAGAACGTGATCATCCTGTTCATCGGCGACCAGGCCGACCAGCAGCGCGTCGCCGACGCGCTGGCCCCGACCGGCGCGACCTTCCGCTTCGTGGCGATGTAATACCCACCAGCGCCAGCTGGTACAGGAAAAGGGCGCCCCAGGGCGCCCTTTTTCGTTCCGGCGGGCGGCGGCGAAACACGCTAAAATGTACGAATGTCCCTCCTGATCCTCGACACCTGCGTCAACTGTGACGTCTGCGAACCGGTGTGCCCGAACAAGGCCATTTCGCTGGGCGAGCTTTACTACGTGATCGATCCAGACCTGTGTACCGAGTGCGTAGGTCATTTCGATAATCCGCAGTGCGTGGAGGTGTGCCCGGTGGAATGCATTCCGCACGATCCGGACCGTGTCGAGAGCCACGACCAGCTCATGCTCAAGTACGAACACCTGATGGCGAAGGCGGCCTCGTAAGACCTCGGCGCCGCGATGGGTTAATCTCGCTGATCGAGATATTCCCCGTGAAGTGAGGCCCCCATGGTCCATGCCCCATCGTGGCGCGTGCTCGCCGCGAGCCTGTTCCTTGTCGCCGGCTCTGGCATTGCCGTCGCCGACCAGCGCCCGCAGCCAGTGTCCACCGCCCCTGCCACCCGTGGCCCCGGCCATGCGGCCATCGCCAGCGCGAACTACCTTGCCACCAACGCTGGCCTGGAAGTGCTGGCCAAGGGAGGCAATGCCTTCGATGCCGCCATTGCCGTGTCCTCCACGCTTGCCGTGGTGGAGCAGCAGAGCTCGGGCCTCGGTGGCGGTTTCATGGCCATGCTGCACGTGGCAAAAAATAACCGCGACATCTTCATCGATGCCCGCGAGACCGCCCCAAAAGCGGTGGATATGAAGGTTTACGTCGGCAAGGATGGCAAGCCGAATCGCGACGTATCCACGCATGGACCGCTCTCCGCCGGCATTCCAGGCGAGCCCGCGGGCCTCGCCTGGATCGCGGCGCACTACGGCAAGCTGCCGCTGTCGCAATCGCTGGCACCGGCCATTCGCGTGGCCACCGATGGCTACCAGCCCGATGCCCGCTTTATTGGCACGATCGCGGAGAACCAGGATGTGTTATCGCGCTACCCATCGTCGGCGGCCATCTTCCTGCCCGGCGGCAACGCACCGGCCCAGGGCTGGACGCTGAAGCAACCGGACCTGGCCAACACCCTCAAGCGCCTGGCCGAGAAGGGTGCGGATGGCTTCTACAAGGGCGAGACCGCGAAGCGGCTGGTGGATTCGTCGCGCAAGGCTGGCGGCAACTGGACCCAGGCTGACCTCGACGCGTACAAGGTGAAAGAGCGTGAGCCGCTGCGTATCGACTACAAGGGCTACCGCATTGTCACCGCACCGCCGCCGTCGTCCGGTGGCGTGGCGATCGCCGAGGTCCTGAATATCCTGGCCGGCTTCGATCTCACCAAGGTCGACCTGGCGCACTCCACCCACCTCACCATCGAGGCCATGCGCCGCGCATTCCGCGACCACAATGAATACCTGGGCGACCCGGATTTCGTGAAGATGCCGCTGGACATGCTGCTGTCGCGCTACTACGCCGATGGTTTGCGCGCGACGATCTCGCCCGACAAGGCAACGCCGTCGGACCTGCTTCCCACGGCCATGGCCTCCGAGCCAGGCATGCACACCACGCACTTTTCGGTGATCGATGCGGACGGCAACATGGTGGCGTCCACGCTTACCGTGAACCTGGAGTTCGGCTCGGGTTTCATTGCCGATGGTACGGGCGTGTTCCTCAACGACGAGATGGACGATTTCGCGTTGGTGCCGGGTCAGCCAAACGCCTTTGGCCTGCGCGGCGCGGAGGCGAACAAGCCTGAGCCGGGCAAGCGCATGTTGTCGTCCATGTCCCCCAGCTTCGTCTTCGGCGCGGATCGCACGGCGGTCATCGGTTCGCCGGGCGGCTCCACCATCATCACCCAGGTACTCGAGGGCATTCTTGCCTTCATCGATGGCAAGGGTGCCAGCGAGATCACCGCCCAGAAGCGCTACCACCACCAGTACCTGCCGGATCGCGTCGACGTGGAAGACGGCGTTTTCGATGCCGCTACGGCGAAGGCGCTCACCGACATGGGCCACGTGCTTCGCCCACGTTCGCCGTGGGGCTTCATGAATGTGGTGACCTGGGACCATCGCACCAACAAGCTCGAGGCAGCCAGCGATCCGCGCCGTCCCTCGGGCCTTGGCAAGGTGCAGTAAGGTAGGCCCCATGGAACTCTGGTCGCTTATAGGTAACTCGCAAAAGCTCGACGGCGGGGCCATGTTTGGCAACGCCCCGCGTGCCATGTGGTCGCGCTGGGTCGCCCCGGATGAGCAGAACCGTATACCGCTTGCATGCCGCTGCCTGCTCGCTCGCGGGCTGGATGGCCGCAACGTGCTGTTTGAAACCGGCATCGGCGCTTTTTTCGATCCCGCCATGCGTGATCGCTACGGTGTGGTCGAGGATCGTCATGTCCTGCTCGATTCGCTCGCCGGTCTTGGGCTCGGCCACGAGGAGATCGATGCCGTCGTGCTCTCGCACCTGCATTTCGACCATGCCGGTGGTTTGCTGGCGCCGTGGGAAGAAGGGCAGCCGGCGCGACTGCTGTTTCCCAACGCGCGCTTCCTGGTGGGGCGGGAACACTTTGAACGCGCGCTGCGTCCGCATCCGCGCGACCGGGCATCGTTCATACCGGAGCTTGTGCAGTTGCTGGAGCAGAGCGGCCGCCTCGAGCTGGTAGAGGCTGGCAAACCGTCATCGCTTGGCGATGCCGTTCGCTTTGAATTTTCCGACGGCCATACGCCTGGCCTCATGCTCGCCGAAGTGGGTGGCGTGGCGTTCTGCGCTGATCTCATTCCCGGCCGTGCCTGGGTGCATTTACCGGTCACCATGGGTTACGACCGCTGGCCTGAGAAGCTGATCGACGAAAAGAAAGCCTTCCTCGACGATAAACTGGCACGGGGGGTGCGGCTGTTCTTCACGCACGACCACGATTGCGCCATGGCGTCGGTCGCGGTCGACGAGAAAGGCCGGTATCACGCAGCCGATACCCTTCCGGTGCTGACCGGCTGGCACGGCTAACGCGCGGGCAGGCGCGTATTTACAGGGGGCTTGATGAGGTCGACGAAGACAACGAATGCGATAGGCCTGGCGTGGGGCGCGCGTACCGCAGGTGCCGTGCTCATGCTTTGTGCGCTGGGGCTTATCGCATGGAACGAGCGCCGGGTCATGGATTACTCCGCAGCGGTCAGCCGCCACGGCGCGCCCGTGCTCGATCTGGGTGGGGCAGGGCGCCCCGCCGCCGGGCAGTACGGCTCCACCACGCGCGTGAGCGGCTTGCCACAGGTGGTGGACGCGCCGCGTGACAACGAATTCAACGTACGCAGCAACACGCCCGTGCTGGTTCGCCACGTGGAAATGTTCCAGTGGCGCGAGATCACCGTCGCTGGCAGCACGCACTACGAGATGGATTGGGTTGATAGGCCGATCGACGCCACGGGGTTCGCCAAGCCGGCCGGGCACGTTAACCCTGGCGCGTTCCCGATCCAGGGGCGGCAGTTCGAAGCGGGCGAAGTGCGCCTGGGCAACTTCCGCCTTGCCACCGAGATCGTGCGAGATTTCCCAGGCCGGGTCGACGTGCCCGTGGATGAGAAATCGTTGCCAGCAAACCTTTCAGCGACGTTTACGGCCCATGACGGCGCGCTGGTAACCAGCAGCAAGCCCGATCGCCCCCGCCTGGGTGACCTGCGCGTGAGCTGGGAGGCCATACCGCTGCAGGACATGACCGTGCTGGCGCGCATCGATGGCGATACCCTGGTGCCCGGTACGCCGGCTCAACCTGGCGATGCTGGCTTTGATGTTCAGGTAGGCGAGCGCAGTCTGCTCGACGTGCTCCCTGCATTGCCCGAACCGCCCGCCGCCGTCTCGGTAGTGCGCGGTGGGGCATACCTCCTTGCCATCCTTGGCGCATTCCTGTTGGCGTGCGGTGGCCGCTTTCGTCGCGATGCCCTGTTCGCCGTAGGCGTGGGTGTCGTGGTCGTATCCGCGGTGGCCGGGGCCATGTGGCTTGCTGGCGATGCGATGACCGCCAGCGTATGGTTACTTTTCGCCGTGCTCGGTGCAGGGCTCGCCATCTGGCGCGTCCAGCAGCGCACTGCGCGCGCCGCCCACTGACAGGAGCTTACATGCGCATCACCGGTCTCTATGCCGCGTTGCTTGCCCTGTTGATGCTTGGGTTGGCGGCGCGCGTCATGTTGTTGCGGCGAAACACCAGTATTGGCCTGGGGGATGGCGGGAACCGTACGCTGGCCTGCGCCGTCCGCGCGCATGGCAATGCCATCGAGTACGTGCCCATCGGGCTCATTCTGCTGCTCGTGCTCGAACTCAACCAGACGCTGCCGCTGCTCCTGCACGTGTTCGGCATCGTGTTGCTGGTGGGGCGCGTGGCCCACGCGCTTGGCCTATCGAGCACACCCGGTATGTCCGCCGGGCGTGCGATCGGCGCAGCGCTAACCCTACTGGTGCTGCTCGCGATGGCGTTGATGCTGATCTGGCAGTACGTGGTGATCCACGTCATCGCGCCGTCGCTGGTCTGACGAAGAACACAGCCAGGCCCGGGTGATGCTGTAGGAGCGCGCTTGCGCGCTCCTGCATATCCTTCATTCGGAGGCGCTGCCGTCGGCGAACGCGTAGACGTGGTCGGCCCAGCTCGTGGCTTCGACGTACAGTGCGGCCATCTGGTGCACATGCTGGTCGCGCAGGGCCGCATCGCTTTCCAGTTCGCCTTCTTCCCAATGGCGGACCTGGTCAAGGATGGACGCGAACGGCCCGGTGCCATCGAGCAGGGCTTCGCGGATCTCGATGGCCAGCGGCAGATGTTCGAGAACGTATGCCATGGAAACGTTCATCAGGGCATCGAGCAAGGAGAACAGCCCGGCCGTGAAGGCCATCTCCTGCAGCTCGGGCTTGATGACGCGTGCCAGCTTTTCGGACATGTGCGCGCGGATCAGCGCCTGCCGGAGCAGTTCCGGCGGGCGTTCATCCATGCCGGACACGGCCATGGTGAAGATCCAGTTGCGCATGCGGTTCACGCCAAAGAACACCGCCGCCTGTTCTACCGACTTCAACTGACGGGGCAGGGCGAAGTAAGCGGAGTTAACGCAGCCCAACAGCTTGTAGCTGAGGATGGCGTCATCGCGCACGATCTTGCCCAGCTCGACAGGGCCGTTTTCGGGATCCTGCAGCGCGCCCATGAGGCGAAGTACACCCAGCTTGCTGGGCGTCAGGCGTGGCATGTCCACGCGCTCGGGGCGCAGGAGGTACTTGCCCTGGAAGCCATCCACGTCCTGGTCGGCGTAATCAGCGAAGCTTTCGTGCGTATCGATGCCGGTCACGATGACCTTGACACCAAACGCGTGGACGTAATCCATGTGGGCGCGCGCGGCGACCGGGTGGCGATGGTTCACCGCCACCTTGGCGAACTGCACGATGCGCAGGAGTGCATCCACGCCAGCACGGTGGGCCGGATCGGCCGGCAGGTTGAAATCTTCCAGCATGAGCAGGCAGCCGTGGCTCTTCAGCTCACGCAGCTTCTCCAGCAGCTGGTCATCGCCGCCGAGGTCGGCGCTGATGCTCGCGCCAAGGCGTGCATTGTGGCGGAGGATATCGGCGTGCTCGAGCAGCAGATCACGCGACATGTGCAGGAATGCCCTGTTGTCGCGTACGAGCCGCTTAAGGCTGCCATCGGCAATGGCGCTCAGCGTGGCCTGGGTGTGCGCGGTGGCCGCGGTATCGACATCGACGCCGGCTGGCCGGGGGAACAGCAGCTCATAGGCGAACAGAGCCTGCTTACGGTCAAGCACCGGTACGCGAACGATCGGGAGAATGCCGTCGTCGTTCACCGCTGCCGCCTGGGGGTTCACTGCCATTGCTTTTCTTCTTAAGCCAAACGGTGGGCGGGAGGGGTGCTTCGTGGCGGGTCAGACCTGCGCGAGTATCCCGGAGCGCAGGCTCACCTGGGTCGTGCCCCGTGGCCCGTAGGTGGATGCGACGCCGCCGGTCGAATCGCCCGAAATCAATGCGAGCGCCTGGCGTACATGGCCGATGCGCTGGCTGACGATGCGGCCATTGGTTTCGTTGATGGACCGGCATTCGCCGATGCGTGCGAAGGTCGGTGCCCAGCGGGCGTCGTTTGCGCTATCGATACCGCTGGCATTGCTGAGCTGGCGGCGCTCGGTGTCGAGGCGATCGATGCGGTCGAGCAGGTGGCCCTTGCTCCGCGTGGCGTTCTGCAACGCATCGCTGTTGGCCTGGTCGAGCGCCATGCGCTCGTCGATCAGGCAGGCGTGCAGCGCGTCGACCTCACGGGCGAGGTCGCCCATCACGGCGCTCAGCGCGGTGTCGAAGTCACGGCTGCCGGCAGTCATGCCTTGCCACCCATCTGCGATTCCAGGGCCACGAACTTGCTGGCAATGGCCTGGGCGTCAGGCTTGTAGGTGCCATCAGCGATTTTCGAGCGGATTTCATCGACGCGCTTGGTATCGATGCCATCGGAGCGGCTGGCGGCATCCAGCGCCTTGGCCGAATCGGTGATGCTCACGCTGTCATCCGTCGGGCGCACGGCAGCGGCGCCCTCGGCCTTGGCGGTACCGCCGGCGGGACTCTGCGTGCGCAGCTGCACGGGCGGCTGCTGGGCCTGGATGCCTGGTTTGATCGTGGTCGTCATGGGTATATCCCTCGGAACATGTGTCCTTCGAACCCTTTATCGGCCCTCGGGGCACAAACTTTAACTGGCGCTATCCGGCAAAATGTGACCGGATTCCTAGTTCGTTCATGGCAGTACGGCGACAGACCCCGGCCCGCTGACGACCGCGTCCAGGATCTTCCCTGAAGACGCATTGCGGACCTTGACCCTGGCCCCGGCATCGCCGGCGCCCATCGCTACGCCATCGGCGTGGATCACCACGCCATCCACACTGGCCTCCATGCTGACCGCGTCGCCCACGCGAACGGCCTGGCGGCCCGCGAGCATACCCGGTGTCAGCACCGTGCCGGCGTTCAGCGGCCGCGCCAGGGCGCGCCCGCTGACCTGGTCCAGGCTGGCCACGTAACCATAGGCCAGGCTGGCGACATCCCGTTCCTCGGCGCGGACATCGCCCGCACCCAGGCCGTCACCGCGTGCCAGGGGGCGCGTGGTGACCAGGACATCCATAAGCATGCGTACTTTCACTGGCACGCGCGCTGTCCAGCCGCCCGGAGCCGGACAGTGGACGACGACGCTAACCCGCGAGCTGATCGGGCGGTTACCCGGCACCGAGACATCCAGTGGCGCCGCACAATCGGCCAGGCGCAGCCGGCTATCGAGCGGGTCAGCCTCCGCCACCATGCGCGCGCCGGGCAGGGTGCGGTTCTGCTTCAGCCACGCCACCGCCGAATCCCGCAGCACGTCCAGCGACTGGCTCGCTGCCGCGGCGAGCGGGCAGGCGGCCAGGCATGCCACGAGAGCCGTGGTGGCGAAACGATAGATCACGCAGCGTGCACCGCATAGGCCACGGATAGCCCCTGGGTCACGTTATCGAGTTCCTTGAGCAGGCCGGCCACCATGTGGCTGGCGTCGGCGTGGCGACCTTCGCCCAGGGTAATGGCATACGACGAGGCCAGCGCGCTGAAACGCTCCGCGGCGGCATGCGTGGCATCGGCCGACCCATCGGCGCGGCGAACGCGCAGCTGATCGATGCAGCGCATGAGCGGGGTCGTGTCGAGCCAGCGGCGATCCAGGCCCGCCGGATCGCGTGCCGCGAGCTCTACGGCGAAGCGCAGGCCCTGGCTGGCTTCGCGAATCATCTGGCTGAGTGTGGCGGCATCCAGCGCGCCCTCGGTCTCCAGCTTGGCCAGGCCAAGGCGGTGTGCGAGGACGGTGGCCCGGGCGGCCGCATCGGCCTGGCGGCGAACCTCGTTCGCCACCCGCCCGAGCGATGACTGGCCAGCCTGCACCGTGGCGACACGGCCCTGCAGCGCGCCAAGGCCCTGGCGCGCGGCGTCCAGGTTGCCACGGGCACCTCGTACGGCGTCGTCGATACGGCCCATGGCCGCCTGCATGCCCGCCACGCCGGCCTGGGTGGTATCCAGGCGGCGCAGGCTGCTCTGGACGGCATCGTCGAGGTGGTGGGAGAACTCACCCACGGCGTGCGTGACCTGGTCGATCTCGGCAGTGGCCTGGGTGGTCTTCTCGGCAAGCTGCTTCACCTCGTCGGCCACCACGGCAAAACCGCGGCCCGCCTCACCCGCGCGGGCGGCTTCGATCGCCGCGTTCAGGGCGACCAGGTTGGTCTGGTGGGCGATATCCTGCACGGCTGCAGTGAGCTTGCGGATCGCGGTGAAATAGTCGGAGAACTGCGCATGGTTCCGGCTCATGCCGGCCAGGGCGCTGCGGAGCAGCCGAAGCTGGCCATCGAGATCGCCGGCGGTGGCCACGCCCTGCGTGCCGACCTCGCCCATGGAGGCGACGCCCGCATGCGCATGATCGACCGCCGTCGAAATTCCGCCGCTGGCCTCCGTCAAACGGCTGGCGGCATCGCGCCCGGCGTCGACCGTCGTACCAAGTTCCTGGAGCGTGGCGCCAAGCGCGTGGGCGCTGGTCAACGCCATGCCCTGCTGCTCGATGGCCTGGATGGTCGTCGCGGCGGCGGTGCGCGGCTCGGCCTTGGGCGGCGTGAGCAAGGCGCCCAGCGCGCTGGCGGCCGCCGGGTATTGCGCCGAAAGGGCCCGGACGCGCGCGGCGTCGCCGCTGGCGGCCGCTTGGGCGAGGAGGCGAACGTGCTGGCTCCAGAGCAGGGTCATGTCGTACTTGCGCTCATCAATAAGGGTCGCCCACTACATCGGTAGGGAGCGGTGGTACTTGAGCCAAGCAATCCGCGTGCCATTTGCTGAGGTAAAGAACTGCGGCGTGCCGCCGATACCCCAGCGACGCCTTCTATATGCAGTTGCCCCCATGGCCCGTGCGCTCCTCGATACCGTGGAAACCTTTACCCGCCTGGCGGGCCATAACCGCGTGGCCATGCTGCTGTTCCGGCTGGGCGACAAGCAGGCCTTCGGCATCAACGTGTTCAAGGTGCGCGAGGTGCTGCGGCGCCCACGGCTGGAGCGGATGCCCAGCATGCACGAGCTGGTCTCGGGGAGCTTTGATTACCGGGGGCAGACCATCCCGGTCATCGACCTGGCCGCCGCGATGGGCTACCCACCGCTCGCCACAGTGGATAGCGCGCACCTCATCGTTACGGAATTCAGCCGCTCGGTTCAGGGCTTTCTGGTGTCCGACGTGGACCGCATCGTGCACGTGGATGGCGCGAACATGGCGGCTCCGCCGCCGGCGCTCGGCTACGGCTCGCGCGTGAACGCGGTGACCCGGCTGGATGGCGACTTGCTCGCCGTGGTTGATGTGGAGCAGGTCCTGGCGGCGGTCAATCCACAGCAGGTGGAGATCTCCGACAAGGTCCAGCAGGCTGCCCATGTCCAGCAGGGCCGCCACCGCCGTGTGCTGGTGGTGGATGATTCCCTGGTGGCACGCACCCAGCTGGCCGATCTGTTCCGCAAGCTCGACCTGGAATGCCTGCTGGCTAAGGACGGCGCCGAAGGCCTGGACATGCTGCGCAGCCTCGCCATGGGGCCGGAGGCCGAGCGGGTGAACCTGGTCGTGTCCGATATCGAAATGCCCTCGATGGATGGCTACGCGCTAACCCGTGCCATTCGTGAAGACGCCCAGCTGCGCGGGCTTCGGGTGCTGCTGCACAGTTCGTTGAGCGGCGTGTTTAACGAGGCGATGGTGGCCCGCGTGGGCGCCGATCGTTTTATCGCCAAGTTCCAGCCAGAAGTGCTGGCCACGGCGGTGCTGGAGCTGCTCCCGGCCTGATCGCCGGGTGACGGGATAGCGTCAGGGCGCCGCCATCAGGTGGCGACGGAAAACTGGCACCCGAGCCTCAATAGGCTGGCTGGGTCATCCAAAAACGGCGCTACGGCGCCGTTTCGCGTTATGGAGCAGGGCGTGGCACGCGTCTTGCTGATCCCCATGGGCCAAGACCCAGAGGGGGCCACGC
Source organism: Luteibacter sp. 621 (assembly GCF_050435445.1). Classification (NCBI taxonomy): domain Bacteria; kingdom Pseudomonadati; phylum Pseudomonadota; class Gammaproteobacteria; order Lysobacterales; family Rhodanobacteraceae; genus Luteibacter; species Luteibacter sp. 621. The sequence continues at coordinate 69,694 of NZ_JBNDKI010000025.1, forward strand.
CCATGATCGACAAACCGGATCCGCTGCTCGGCATGCACCCACAGGCGCTTGGCCTGTGGCAGCGCCGTGCGGAAATCATCTCGTCGAACCTTGCCAATGCGGATACGCCCGGCTTCCTCGCCCGTGACGTCGATTTCCGCAAGGCCCTCACGGCCGCCAGCGGCACTGAGGACGGTAGCCAGCTGGCCATGGCAGCCACCGAATCGGGGCATATCGGTGGCAACCCCGCCTATGCCGCGGCCGATGCCGACACGCTGAAGTACCGCGCCGCCACGCAGCCATCCATGGATGGCAACACCGTGGATACGCAGGTCGAGCAGGCCCAGTTCGCCGGCAACGCCATTCATTACCAGGCGTCGCTGAGCTTCATCACCGCGCAGATCCACATGATGCGCACCGCCATCACCGGAGGCAGCTCATGAGCCTGCTCAAGATTTTTGACGTGGCTGGCTCCGGCATGGCCGCGCAGTCGGCCCGTCTCAACACCACCGCCAGCAACATGGCCAACGCCGATAGCGTGGCCAGCAGCGAAGCCGGCGCGTACCGGGCCAAGCAGCCCATGTTTTCCTCGGTGCAGGCCATGGTCAACGGCCAGATGGAGAACCAGGGCGTCAAGGCCATGGGCATCACCGAGAGCCAGGCGCCGGTACAGGCCCGCTACGAGCCTTCCAACCCCATGGCTGATGCCGACGGCAACGTGTGGCAGAGCAACGTCAACCCGGTCGACGAGCTGGTCAACATGATCTCCGCGTCGCGCTCCTACCAGAACAACGTCGAAGTCATGAACAGCGCAAGGCAGCTCATGCAGAAGACGCTCGACCTCGGCAAATAAGGGCCCGAACCCATGACCACCGTTAGCGGCACCAGCTCCAGCAGTTCCTCGTCCACGTCCAGCTCATCGCAGCTGCAGCAGCAGACGCTGGACCAGTCCGATTTCCTGAAGCTCATGGTCACCCAGATGACCAACCAGGACCCGACCAAGCCCATGGACGCCAATGACATGGTGGCCCAGATGGCGCAGTTCTCGCAGGTGGCCGCCACCCAGGAGCTGCAATCCTCGTTCGATACGCTGTCGTCCAACCTCACGGGCGACCAGTTCGTTCGTGCAGCGTCGCTGGTCGGCAACGATGTGCTTATCCCGTCGAGCGCTGGCCAGCTCACTGATTCGACGATGTCCGGCGCAGTCAATGTTCCGACCTCGGGCACGTATGTGAGCGTCCAGATCAAGGACAGCGCTGGCAACGTGGTTCGCACTATTCCGATGGGCCAGCCCGATGCCGGCCTGCAGCAGTTCACCTGGGACGGCAAGTCCGACGACGGCACGCAGCTCGCCGATGGCGTCTACCAGATCTCCGCAACCTCCGGCACGACCGCTGCCGACACTTTCATCAAGGGCAAGGTGGAAGGCGTTGGCGCCTCCGGCACCGACGGTACGTACGTGCAGGTGGCCGGTTACGGCGGCGCCCTGCTCAGCCAGATCGCCCAAATCCTGTAATCCCACCGAGGACCCACCTCCATGCCTTTCGATATCGCACTAAGCGGCATCAACGCCGCCTCCACGGACCTGGAAGTCACCGCCAATAACATCGCCAACACCAGCACCGTGGGCTTCAAGGGCTCGCGTGCGGAGTTCTCGCAGGTGTACTCGGTGGCTGGCCAGAACCTTTCGGCCACGGCCAGTGGCAACGGCGTACGCGTCACCAACATTGCCCAGCAGTTCAGCAACGGCAACATGACGCAGACCGGCAATTCGTACGACATGGCCATCAGCGGCACCGGCTTCTTCACCCTGCGTGATGGCTCGGGCTATTCGTACACGCGTGCGGGCAACTTCCACCCGGACGACAACAACTACATCGTGAACGCCACCGGCCAGCACCTGCAGGTGTACCCGCCCACCGCATCGGGCGGCTTCGACCAGAGCGCCCTGCAGGATCTGCAGCTCACGTCGGGCACCTCCGCCGCCAAGGCGAGTGCCAATATCGGCATCTCGGCCAACCTGTCGGCCAGCGCGGCTGCACCGGCCAACGCGACGTTCGATCCCACCGACGACACGTCGTACAACTCGATGTCGACGTTCCAGGCCTACGATTCGCTGGGCGCCGCGCACACCGTGAACGTGTACTACGCGAAGGACGCCACCGGGTCCAACCAGTGGAACGCTTACATGACCGTGGATGGCACCCAGGTGGGCGGCGCCCAGGCCATGACGTTCAACAGCGGCGGCTCCATGCTCACGCCGACGAACGGCAAGCTCAATTTTGGCGCGGTCTCGCCCAACCCGGGCGCGAACCCGATGAACCTGACGCTCGACATGAGCAAGGTCACCCAGTTCGGCGACGCCTCCTCGACGACCGCGACCACCAACGACGGCTACGCCGCCGGCAAGTTCTCGGCGATCGACGTGGCGTCCGATGGCACGGTTTCGGCGAAGTACACCAATGGCGTCTCCGTGCCGCTGGGCCAGGTCGCGCTCGCCACGTTCGCCAACCCGCAGGGCCTGCGCCAGTTGAACGACACGAACTGGGCGGCCTCGGCGGATTCGGGCCAGCCGGTCCGCGGTTCGGCGGGCTCGGGCGACATGGGCGATATCGAATCGGGCCAGCTCGAGGCCTCCAACACGGCCGATCTCACGGCCCAGCTGGTGAACATGATCAAGGCGCAGCGCAACTACCAGGCCAACGCCCAGGTCATCTCGACCGATAACACGCTCACCCAGACGATCATCAACATCCGCAACTAAGCCCTGATGGCAGGCTCGGCGTAGTCGCCGCGCCTGCCATGGGCCGTCGCAGGGAAACCCGCCATGGACCGTTCCGTATATGTAGCGATGACCGGCGCCACGCAGACTATGCGGGCGCAGGCCGAAGTCGCGCACAACCTGGCCAATGCCAACACCACCGGCTTCAAGGCCGAGCTGTCGGCATTCCAGAGTTTGCCGGTCCAGGGCGATGGCCTGCAGACGCGTATCAACGGCGTGGCCCAGGGCATTGGCTTCGATACCACCCAGGGCAACCAGATGGCCACGGGCAACGACCTGGACATTGCCGTGCAGGGCAATGGCTGGATCGCCGTGCAGACGCCGAATGGAGATGAGGCCTACACCCGCGCCGGCAACCTGCGTATCGATGCCGACGGTCTTTTGACGGATATGCGTGGCAATACCGTCATGGGTGGTGGTGGCCCCATCACCATCCCGCAGGCTTCCAGCGTGAAGATCGGCAGCGATGGCACGATTTCCGTGGTCCCGCTGGGCCAGTCGCCGAATACGCTTACAACCACCGATCGCATCAAGCTGGTGAACCCGGGCGACGACCAGTTGCAGGCGGGCGCCGATGGCCTCATGCACACCCGCGACGGCAATCCGGCGGAAGCCGACGCCAACGTCCGCGTGGTCTCTGGCGAGCTGGAATCCAGCAACGTCAACCCTTCCGAAGTGCTCGTGAAGATGATTTCGCTCTCTCGCGAATACGAAATGCAGGTCCGTTCGATAAAAGCTGCGGACGAAAACGAGCAGTCGGCATCGAAATTGCTACAGGTGGGGTAACCACCGCCGCGCGACGCAAAACCGTCGCGGCATAGCAGGCGCCAAGCGCGCAGGAGTCAAAGATGTTCACGTCCCTCTGGATCGCCAAGACCGGCCTCGATGCGCAGCAGACGCGCATGGATGTGGTCTCGAACAACCTGGCCAACACGAACACCACGGGCTTCAAGCGCGCCCGTGCCGAGTTCGAGGACCTGGCTTACCAGAACCGTGGTCAGGCCGGCGGCCAGACGACCGAGCAGACGACCTCACCGACCGGCTTCATGATCGGCACCGGTGTACGCGTGGTCGGCACCCAGAAGATGTTCGAGCAGGGCGGTTCGCAGCAGACCGATAACCCGCTGGATGTCCGCATCGACGGCCGCGGCTTCCTGCAGGTCACCATGCCCGATGGCACGGTCGGCTACACGCGCGATGGTTCGCTCAAGCGCGATCAGGATGGCCAGCTCGTCACTAACGATGGCTACCCGATCGAACCGGCCATCAACATTCCCGCCAACGCCACGGCCGTGACCATTGGTAACGATGGCACCGTGAGCGTCACCACCCAGGGCACGTCCACCTCGCAGACGGTGGGCCAGATCCAGCTCGCCGACTTTGTTAACCCCGCGGGCCTGGAGCCTCGCGGCGACAACCTGTACCTGGAGACCACCGCCAGCGGCACGCCGCAGACGGGCACCGCCGGGCTGAACGGCCTTGGCAACATCCAGCAGAACGCCCTCGAATCGTCGAACGTCAACGTTGTCGAGGAAATGGTGAACATGATCGAAACCCAGCGCGCCTACGAGATGAACTCGAAGGCGGTGTCGGCGGCCGATCAGATGCTCCAGTTCATCACCCAGAAGACCTGATGACCAACGCCATGACTCGTCCGCTCGCTCGCCTCATGCTCGCTGCGCTGCCGCTCGCCGCCCTCGCTGGGTGCGCCATCGTGCCGCCCACGCCGAAGCCGATGTACACCGCCACGCTGCCGGAAGAGCCGGCACGCACGGCCATGCCCAGCGGCTCCATCTACGCCGACCAGCAGTCGATGGAGCTGTTCGCCGACCCGCGCGCCCACCGCATGGGCGATATCCTGACCATCACCCTGGTGGAAAGCACGCAGGCCAGCAAGAAAGCGGCGACCAGCACCAGCAAGAAGAATGGCAACAACATCACTGCGCCTTCGCTGCTGGGCCACGGCCTGAAGGTCGGCGGCAAGGTGGCCGACAGCAGCCTCGCCTCGAGTAACTCGTTCGATGGCGATGGCGCATCCAGCCAGAGCAACACGCTCAATGGCGAGATCACCGTGACCGTCAGCAAGCGCCTGAGCAATGGTGCGCTGGTTGTGCAGGGCGAGAAGTGGCTCACCATCAACCAGGGTGAGGAACTCGTTCGTATTTCCGGCATCGTGCGTCCGCAGGATATCGGCAACGATAACGTCGTGCTCTCCAGCCGCGTGGCCGATGCCAAGATCGAATACGTCGGCAAGGGCACGCTGGCCGATTCGAACACGCGTGGCTGGTTGTCGCGCTTCTTTGATTCGAAGTGGATGCCGTTCTGATGAAGACCGCATTCGCCCGTCTCCGCGTCATCGGCCGCACTGCCGCTGCCGTGCTTGCGCTGTTTGCGATCCTGCCGGCCCATGCCGACAAGATCCGCGATCTTGCGCAGGTGGGTGGCGTGCGTAGCAACCAGCTTGTCGGCTACGGCCTTGTCGTTGGCCTGGATGGCAGCGGTGACCAGACCAGCCAGGCCCCGTTCACCACGCAGAGCCTGGAAAACATGCTTCAGCAGTTTGGTGTGAACGTGCCTGCCAACGTACGTCCGCAGCTGAAGAACGCAGCCGCTGTGACCATCACCGCTGAAATCCCGCCGTTCGCCAAGCCGGGCCAGAAGATCGACGTGACCGTCGCCTCCATCGGTAATGCCAAGAGCATCCGTGGCGGCGAGCTGCTGATGTCGCCGCTGAAAGGTGCCGATGGCCAGGTCTATGCCATCGCCCAGGGCAGCGTGATCGTCGGCGGCGTCAGTGCCCAGGGGAAAAGCGGCTCGAGCGTGCAGGTGAACATCTCTGCCAGCGGGCGTATCCCCGGTGGTGGCAGCATTGAGCGCAGCGTGCCGTCGGGGTTTGATAAGGGCGGCGACATCATGCTGAACCTCAACACTGCTGACTTTATGACGGCAAACCGCGTGGCCCAGGCTGTGAACAGCAGCTTCGGCGCCGGTACCGCCAACGCCATCGATTCGGCGTCCATCGCGGTGCGCGCGCCGCTGGATCCGTCGCAGCGCGTGTCCTGGCTGGCCACCATCCAGGCGCTGGATGTCACCCCGGGTGACGCCCCGGCCCGCGTTATCGTGAATTCGCGTACGGGCACCGTCGTGATCGGCTCCGATGTAAAGGTCGGCACTGCCGCGGTGGCACACGGCTCCATCCAGGTCACGATCAGCGAGCAGCCGCAGGTGAGCCAGCCGGGCGCGTTCAGCCGCGGCCAGACCGCTGTGGTCCCGAGCAGCCAGGTCGCGGTCAGCGAGAACGGCGGCCACATGTTCAAGTTCGGCCCGGGCACCAGCCTGGATTCCATCGTCCGTGCGGTGAACCAGGTCGGTGCCTCGCCGAGCGATCTCATTTCCATCCTGCAGGCACTGAAGGAATCCGGTGCGCTGCGTGCGGAACTGGTGGTGATCTGACATGGCTACCGCGGTCGACAACCAGCGTCTTGGCACTTACTCGGACATGTCCGCGTTTGCCGGCCTGCGTTCGGCCGCGCAGCAGGATTCGAAGGCGGCACTGCCCACGGTCGCCAAGCAGTTCGAATCGATCTTTACCCAGATGATGCTGAAATCCATGCGTGATGCCAGCGCTGCCATGGGCGGTGACGACATCATGGGTTCCAGCGAAGCCAATTCGTACCGCGACATGCTGGACCACCAGCTCTCGGTCACCCTCTCGCAGGGCAAGGGCATCGGTATCGCCGACATGCTGGTCCGCCAATTGGGCGGCGCATCCGCCTCGGGTGCCGACCGCGACAACGGCCTGTTCGATGGTGTAACGGGCTCGGCCTCGACCGCCGACGCGGTCTCGTCGCCTTCGGACCAGAACAGCGGCCTGATGAACTCGCTCGAGCGCATGCTCTCCAGCGCCGGCCGTACGGTCGGGCAGGGTGCTTCAGCGGTCGCCAATGCCGTGGGCTCCATTGATAGCCCGCAGGACTTCGTCGAGAAATTCGCACCGCACGCCATCGAGGCCGCGAAGAAGCTCGGCGTCTCTGTGCGCGCGCTGCTGGCTCAGGCCGCGCTCGAGACCGGCTGGGGCAAGCACATGCCGGCGCAGGGCAGCACCGCCAGCAACAACATGTTCGGCATCAAGGCTGGCAGCAGCTGGGATGGCAAGCGCGTCAACGTACCGACACTCGAATACGAAAACGGCGTAGCCGTGCGCAAGAAGGACAGCTTCCGCGCCTACGACTCGCCGAGTGATTCGTTCAAGGATTACGCCGACATGGTCGCCAGCAGCCCGCGTTACGCGAAAGCTGTCGGCCGCGGCGACGATATCGCGGGCTTCGCCCATGCGCTCACCCAGGGCGGTTACGCCACGGACCCGAGCTACGCGCAGAAGCTTACCGATATCGCCAATGGCCCGGTGATGAAGCAGGCGCTCGCAGCGCTTAAGCACATCGCTGCGGATCTTTAACCACGGGCCTGGTGAAGAGAACAAAAGGAACTAACGATGGCTGACTTACTTTCCACCGGTGTCTCGGGCCTGCTTGCTTCGCAAGTGGGTCTGTCGACCGTTGGCAACAACATCAGTAACGTGAACACGGTTGGCTATAGCCGGCAGACCACCACGTTTAATGCGCGTGCGCCGCAATACCAGGGCGGCTACTACGTTGGCCAGGGTGCCGATGCGGTGAGCGTGCAGCGCGCCTACAGCGCGTTCCTCACGCAGCAGGTGTGGTCGGCCAGCTCCAGCCAGAGCCGTGCCTCGCAATACGCGAGCCTGACGGCATCGGTTAACAATGTGGTCAGCGGGTCCACCAACCTGCAGACCTCGCTCGATAGCTTCTTTGGTGCGATCAGTGACGTGGCCAACGCGCCTGTCGACACGGCCAGCCGCCAGGCCCTGATCGGTCAGATGAATTCGCTGGTCGCCACGTTCAAGTCGCTCTCCTCGCAGTTCCAGTCGCTGGACTCCCAGACCAACCAGCAGATCAGCAGTTCGGTCGATAACATCAATACGCTGGCGACCAATATCGCCAACCTGAACGGGCAGATCCAGAAGGCCTACGCGAGCGGCGCGGAACCGAGCGAACTGCTCGACCAGCGCGACCAGGCCGTGGCCGACCTGTCGCAGATCGTGGGTGTCAATGTCACCCAGACCAGCGACCACATGTACACGGTGAGCGTGGGCAATGGCCTGCCGCTGGTGAACGGCACGAGCGCGACCAAGCTGGCGACGGCCGCGAACCAGTACGACTCGTCGCGGCTGGAGGTGGTTGACCCGCAGGGTACGGTCATCTCCAACCAGCTGGGTTCCGGATCGCTGGGCGCCACCTTCGATTTCCGCACCAATGTGCTGGACCCGGCGCGTAACCAGCTGGGCCGGTCGGCCATCGCGCTGACCACGGCGATCAACAAGCAAAGTGCCCAGGGTATCGACCTCAATGGCGATGCCGGCGGCAACATGTTCAACATCGGCGATCCTGCCGTGCTGAACAGCACCAAGAACACGGGCACGGCCACTGTGTCGGCTACGGTGAGCGACGTTTCCAAGCTCAGCAGCTCGGACTACGTCATGCGGTTCGATGGTGTGAACTGGAAAGCCACCACCACTGATGGCACCACCGTGCCGATGACGGGCACCGGCACCGCGACCGATCCGTTTGTCGTCGGCGGCATGCAGGTTACGGTGACGGCCGGTGCGGCGGCGGGCGATAGTTTCCAGATTCAGCCCACTCGCAACGCGGCGTCCACCATCAGCGTGGCCATCAGCGACACGAACAAGATTGCGGCCTCCGGCCCCCTGACGGCCAGCAAGGCGTCGACGAATACCGGTAGTGGCGTGTTGGGTGGCCTCACAATCACCGATACGACGAACGCCAATTTCAGCAAGCCGGTCAATATCGTTTTCACCTCGGCCAACACCTATAGCGTCGATGGCGGCCCAGACCAGAACTACACCGATGGCGACACGATCACCGGTAATGGTTGGTCGCTCAAACTCACGGGTAAGCCTGCAACCAACGACACGTTCTCGGTCAAGCCGGCTGGCAGCTCCAGCGGCGACAACGGCAATGCGCTTGCCCTGGCTAACGTGGCTAACGTTGGCGTGCTCGATAACGGCGCGACCACGGTAGGCAAGTCGTACAGCCAGCTTATTGCGCAGGTCGGTACAGCCGGCCAACAGGCCAACACCGCGCTTAGCGCCCAGCAAAGCATCCTGGATCAGGCGACGGCATCGCAGCAGAGCCTGTCCGGCGTCAACCTTGATGAAGAAGCCGCCAACCTGCTCAAGTTCCAGCAGGCGTACTCCGCGTCCGCCCAGGTGATTACCACGGCGAACACCATCTTCCAGTCCCTCCTCTCGGCCGTGCAGGGCTAACCATGCGTATCTCGACCAGCTGGCAGCAGCAACAGTCCGTCAACCAGATGCTTAACCGGCAGTACGAGCTGTCGCAGACGCAGCTCGCACTGGGCAACGGCAAGGCCATTCAGAACCCGTCGGATAACCCTGCCGCCGCCGCGCGGGTTGTCGACGTCAGCTCGGCCAGCGCGCAGAACGACCAGTACACGCGCAACATCAACATGGCCACCACGCGCCTGTCGGTGGAAGAGCAGTCGCTGTCGAATGCATCCGATATCCTCGATCGCATCCGCACGCTGGCGTTGGAAGGCAATAACGGTACGCAGACCGACGAGTCACGTAAATCGATCGCGACGGAATTGCGCCAGACCCTGCAGCAGCTGGTGTCGCTTGCGAACACCAAAGACGGGCAGGGTGAGTACATCTTTGCCGGTAACAGCACATCCTCGCAGCCATTTACGCAATCTGGCCTGGGTGTCACGTACTCCGGTGACCAGGGCCAGCGCATGGTCGCGGCCGGTGCGGGGCTGCAGGTTGCCACGGGTGACAGTGGTGATGATGTCTTCATGTCGATCAAGGGTGGTAACGGTACGTTCCAGACCGCGGCGGGCAGCACGAACACGGGTACGGCGGTCGTGGGTTCGACCTCGGTAACGGATTCGTCCGCATGGACCGGAGGTAGCTACACCATCACGTTCACCGATGCGTCGACGTACGAAGTTCACGATGCAGCAGACCCGACCGGGCCGGCGATCAGCACGGGTACCTATACGGGTGATTCGGGTGTCATCAATTTCAACGGCGCGCAGCTCAACGTGACCGGCACGCCCGCGGCAGGCGACACGTTCTCGGTGTCACCGTCATCCTCGCAGGATGTCTTCTCGACCGTCGCCAATCTGATCACTGCGTTTGAGACGCCGGGCGGCGGGGCTGCATTGAACAACACCGTCAATGCACAGCTGCAGAACCTTGACCAGGCTGCGGGTAGCCTGCTGAACACGCGCACGCAGATCGGTGCGCGCATGAACACGCTCGATTCGCAAACGGATATGGGGGCCGACATGAAGCTGCAGTACGCAGACACGTTGTCGGGCCTGCAGGACCTGGACTACGCCAGCGCGGCGAGCAAGTTCTCGCAGCAGCAATCGGCACTCGATGCCGCGCAGCAGGCCTACGTAAAGATGCAGAACCTTTCGCTGTTCAACTACCTCAAGTAATTCGACGACCGTTGTAGGAGCGGGGGGGGGGGCGGGGGGGGGGCCGCCCCCCCCCCCCCCCCCCCCCCCGCCCCCACACCCTCCCCCCCCCGAAACGCCCCCCCAGGAGCC
>NZ_JBNDKI010000026.1:0-71707 GCF_050435445.1 Luteibacter sp. 621
TGGGGGGTGGGCGCGGGGGGCCCGCCCCCCCCCCCCCCCCCCCCCCCGCCCCGCCCGCCCGCGGCCCCCCCCCCCCCCCCCCCCCCCCCCGCCGGGGGGGGGGGGGGGGGGGGGGGGTGGGGCCCCCCCCCCCCCCCCCCCCCCCCCCCCCCCCGCTCCTACATGTGCATGGCAAGGTTTTACAAACCCCGCACAACGATTGGTGCCCTCAGGGCAACGCGCCATAGCCGGTGCCGCGACTTCCGGCGACGCCACGCCGGGCCTAGCATCGACGTCACGAAACCCGTGGCCAGAAGCGGAGGTGGCCCATGAAGATCGTGGTGATTGGCGGCAACGGCCTGGTGGGCCGACAGGTCGTGGCGCTGCTGCGCGGCGACAGCCATGACGTTACCTCGGCATCACGCAGCACAGGCGTCGATATCATCAGTGGGGCCGGGCTGGATGCGGCGCTCGCGGGAGCTGAGGTCGTCGTGGATGCCAGCAACGCGGCACCACCTTACGGCGAGGCGTCGTATGCCTTCTTCGCGACCGGTGCCCGCAACCTGCTCCATGCCGGGCGGCGCGCCGGGGTGGGCCACCACGTATCTATCTCCGTGGTGGGTACCGACCGGCTTGACGATAGCCCGTATTTTCGCGGGAAAGCCCATGCCGAGGCGATGATCCGGGGCTCGGGCGTGCCGTACACGATCCTGCATGCCACACAGTTCTACGAATTCCTGCTGGCTATCGTCGAGGCCGCTGTTACGGAGCAGGTGCTGCGGTTGTCGCCGGCGTTTATCCAGCCTGTCGCCTCATCTGACGTGGCCGAGGCCATGGCGGCCATCGCCGTGGACAGCCCCATCAATGCCAGCCTGGAGCTGGCTGGCCCCGAGCGGGAACGTATGTCCGATCTGGTGCGGCGCTTCGTGGGCGACATGGAGTCGCCGTTCGATGTGATCTCGGATCCGGCCGCACTTTACTTCGGCGCGCGGGTCGATGAGGCCTCCCTCGTGCCGCGGCGGGACGCGCGCTGCTGCACCATGCCGTTCAATACGTGGCTGCGCCGTTCCGAGTACGCTCGGGCAAATTGGTGAAGAGACCGGACCCATGAAGCGCATCCTCATGCAGAGCACCATCCCACCGACGGCCGATGACTGGCACATCGGCCGTTTCTCACTACTTCGGGAGACGCTGGCCACCATGGTCGGTGCCGACGGCAAGCCGTTGTTTGAGGTTACGGCGCGCGATCGCGATCCGGTGGGCGCGCCTGATAGCGTGCTCTCCACGTTGGATACCTCCGCGTATGACCAGTTGTGGCTGTTCGCCGTGGATGTCGGCGACGGCCTGACACCTGACGACTGCGAGGCGATCGGCCGCTTCCGTGAGCGCGGAGGCGGCATGCTGGTGGCACGTGACCACATGGACCTGGGCAGTTCGGTATGTACCCTGGGCGGCGTGGGTGCCGCGCACTTCTTCCATTCGAAGAACCAGGATCCGGACACGAGCCGGCACCAGAACGACGACACCATCACCACCGCGATCCAGTGGCCGAACTATCACTCCGGTGCGAACGGCAATTTCCAGGAGATCGAGCCGGTGCTGCCCCTGCACCCCGTGCTGCGCAATCCGGAGGCGGCCGATGGCGTGCTTCGTCTCCTTCCGTCGCACCCGCATGAGGGCGCCGTGGGCCAGCCCGCAGGCGACGATACCGCGCGAATCATCGCCACCGGCAAGAGCGAGCTGACAGGGCGCACATTCAATATCGCCGTGGCGTTCGAGCCTCACGGCGGCACGGGCCCCGCGGTGGCGGAATCCACGTTCCACCACTTCGCGGACTACAACTGGGATCCGGGCCTTGGCGCGCCGAGTTTTGTCAGCGAGCCGCCGGGCGACGCGCTGGCGCACTCCGCGGAAGCGCGGCGCTCTATCCGCCGCTACGCGCAGAATATCGCACTGTGGTTGTCAGGTTTCCCGATCCCGTAAGCATGAGAGGGGCATCTGTTTAGGAGCGCGCTTGCGCGCGATCGCGCGCAAGCGCGCTCCTACAAAAGGCAAGGCAGATCACGCAGCAAGGCAGATCAGGCAGCAAGGCAGATCAGGCAGCAAGGTAGATCAGGTCGTGAGGCAGATCACGCAGCGAGGGATACGCCCGCGGCCAGCGCGTCGAAGTATTCGCGCGTGAGGCGCAACTGGGTCGCCGCGTCTTCAGCCTTGTTCACAACGTGGCGGAAGGCAGCGTTCTCCGCGCGGTCCTTCGCGTACCAGCCAAGGTGCTTGCGAGCGATGCGCACGCCCATCACTTCGCCATAGAACGCGTAGAGGTGTTCGAGATGGCCGACCAGGATGTCGCGCACTTCGGTGGGCGTTGGCTCGGCCAGGTAACCGCCCGTTTCCAGGTGATGGGCGATCTCGCGGAAGATCCACGGCCGGCCTTGCGCACCGCGGCCCACCATCACGGCGTCGGCGCCGGTGAGCGCGAGCACTTCACGCGCGCGATCGGGCGTGGTGATGTCGCCGTTCGCCAGCACGGGGATGGAGACGCTCGCCTTTACGGCAGCGATGGTGGCGAACTCCGCCTCGCCCTCGTATTTGTCCGCGCGCGTGCGCCCGTGCACGGCTAGTGCGGCGATGCCGGCATCCTGGGCAATGCGGGCGATGGTCAAGGCGTTACGGTTATCCCGATCCCAGCCGGTACGGATCTTCAGCGTGACCGGAATATCGACGGCCTTCACCACGGCATGAAGGATGCGGCCGACCAGAGGCTCATCCTGCAGCAGCGCCGAGCCGGACCATACGTTGCAGACCTTCTTGGCCGGGCAGCCCATGTTGATATCGACGATCTGCGCGCCGTTATCGGCGTTATAGCGCGCCGCCTCGGCGAGCATGCCCGGGTCGTAGCCGGCGATCTGTACGCTGACAGGTTCAGGTTCACCTTCGTGATCCATGCGCCGCAGCGACTTACGGGTATTCCACAGGCGCGGATCGGCGGTGGTCATCTCGGACACGGCGAGACCGGCCCCCATGCGCTTGCACAGGAGCCGGAACGGCTTGTCGGTGACGCCGGCCATGGGCGCGAGGACCACGGCGGGCGCGATGGCATAGGGGCCGATACGCATAGTGGCGCGATTTTACCCGATATGAGATCGCGGCGTTGTCAGGGGCTCCCGCTTGCCCGGCAACTTACCGGCAACGCAGACGTAAGGCTGTCTGCCCTGTGACCGCTTCGCAGTTCGTCGTACGGAGTGGTATCCATCACGAAGTACTCCAGATTGTCGGCATTGCGAACAGCAGTTAACTTGTCCTGTACCGCCAGGTCTTGCGGTCGACCTAAAGGAAGCAGCCCCCGGGCCGTCGACGTCTATCACCAGCTCCCCAGAGCTGATGTCTGTTTGCTCCAGTCGTCTGGCCTGGTTGCTACTAGTGCGCGCCATGCTCACGTTACGCTTTATCGCTGCGTAACGAATGGAGAACACGCCACCGTTTCCGAAGTCGTAAGCGTCCGCGATATTGACTACCCTGCTTACTGATTCGTGTGGCGCGATCTCGACGAAGTGAGAGTCGCGAATAGGACCCCAATGATCGCGGGCGCCGACGTAGCGAACGGGATTCCCGGAAGAATCAAACACTTTAATAAAATCTGATGAGGGGAGCTGATCGTCGCGACCAAAAGGGGACTCTGGCCGATAGATGTAGTCCGGCTCGTCAGTGTGGTTGGTGAACACTACGAGGATCTCAATATTCCCGCGCGTGCTTGGTGCAGCCGTTCTATGTAGGGTGACGGTGAGCGCGTCGGATGCGTGCGTATGTAACGGTATTGCGAGCGCGATCCATGCCGCAATCAAAGCGAGGTGTTTCATGAGTCTTCACGGTAGTGGGTTCCGAGACGCATGATTCCGGGGGGCCACGCCCGCCGCTATAGAACAATTCTGAAAGTGCACCTTCCGCTCCGCGGAATGCAGCTTTGTTCGCAGAATCAGATCAAGGAGACAAGATTTCAGAATATTCGCCTTGACGGCGTCTATCGGCGCGCAATGTCTTTCTTGGTGATCGCGTTAACTGCTGCGGCGGCGTCCACTTGTACCAATCCACCGCTGGTTCCGCTCGTGCGTAACAGGATGTCTCGCACGGCTGGCGCATTGAGGCCGGGAGCCACGGAGAGCAGCAACGCGACGATGCCACTGACGTGGGCGGTGGCCATGGAGGAGCCCGAGGTGAAGTCGTAGCCGCCGCCGGGCTGCGTGGTGAGGATGTCGTTGCCTGGCGCGCTGACCACGCCGGGTGGGGCAGGGCCCGTGGCCGTGGTGCGGACGACGATCACGCCAGGGGCGCTGTCAGGAAAGCCGCGTGGGTCGCCGTTGGGCGGCAGGGCCGCGATGACGATGCGGCCCTGGGAAAGCAACTGGTCGAGGAGCTTGCCGAGCAACGGATCCGCCGGGCCGCCGAGGCTCAGGTTGATGATCCGCGCATCGGTGTCGTTCACCGCAGCGAGCGCCTTGGCCAGCGTGAAGGAGTTACAGCGTGCGCCGCTCTTCGCATCGGCATACCAGCAGGCCTTGTACACGCTCACTTCGGCCTTGGGCGCCATGCCCACCATGCCCTGGTGGTTGTTGCCGACGGCCGCGATGATCCCGGCCACTTCGGTGCCGTGCCGGTCGGTGGCGAAGGCGTTGTCGTGGTCGGAGACCTCATCGCGCGTATCGGCGATGTGGCCTTTCAGGTCGGGGTGCGACACATCCACACCGGTATCGACCACGGCGACGTGTACGCCATCACCCTGGGTCACCGTGTGCGCTTCGGCGGCGTGGGTTTCCACGAAACCACGCTGCAGGTCGGTGTATGGGTCGTTGTAGTGAGCCTCGTCCTGGTCCGAGTACACCGCGTATTCCTGCAGCGGTTGCGCCAGTTCCACGCGCTGGTCCTTCGCCAGCGCAGCGATAAGTGCATCCCGGTCGATGCCGGCGGGAGGACGAAGCACGATGCAGTACACGCCCAGCGCGCGGATGGGCCAGCCGCCCACTTCGTTCCAGCCGTACTGGCGGCGCAGATCGGAAAGCAGGGAGCGCGCACGCTGACCGGCACCGTAGTTCGGTGCTGGCGCGTAGCCGAGCAGGCTGGAGCCCGCGTGCGTGGCGGCGGGTTCCAGCGGGTTGGAGACGGCAAGCACGATATCGCGTGAGCTATCCATGCCCGCCGCCACGCTCGTTGCGGCGTTCGCAGGCTCTGGCGCCGTCATCGCGGCGCCAGAGGGGCGCGTGGCGGCACAGCCCCCCAGGGCCAACGCCGCCAGTAGCACGAGTACGCGTTGCTTCATGGCGTCCCGGTGACCGGTTCCGCGAAGCGGATGCCCGCGGTGGTGCGCAGGCGGTCGGAGGCCTGTTTCGCTCCCACCGCGGCGTCTTCCGATACCACGGTGTAGGCGCCCACGCCATTCGGTCCATCCACCACACGCAGGTGTTGTGCCTGCAGCAGCGCGTTCCAGGCCGACATGTTCATGCTCTTGTCCGGCACCACGTGGATCGCGCCGGCGGGTGCGGCAGGGGCGGCATCACTGAGGGTCCGGTAGGGGCCGGTTGGCGCATCGGTGGACCACAACTTCAGGCCAAGCGCGCCAAGCCCGATCGCCTGCAGCACGACGGCGGCGACGAGGCTGCGCAGCAGCCAGCCATGGCTGGCGGCGCGCGGCTCGGGCTGCACTTGCGGGTCATCCACATCCAGGCGGGCGAACAGGCGCTGCAGGCCCTGCTCGGGATCCAGGTTCACGGTGGGCGGCAACTGCACGGCGCGCGCGAGCTTCCGCTGCTGCTCGAATTCGTCGCGGCAATCGTCGCAGGTGGCAAGGTGGCTATCGAGCCACGCTTCCTGTTCGCGGCTGGCGGTGGCCTGGAGGATCCAGGGCATCGCTTCCCAGGCGCGGGCACAATCCCTGCCGGCTGGGGTGGGGCGGGTCATGGCAGTTTCTCCTTGGACGTGGCCGTTTCGCCGGCCAGGCCCGGTAGTACGTTGCGCAGTTTCACACGCGCATGGAACAGGCGCGCCTTCACGGTACCGACGGGGCATTGCATGATCGCCGCCACGTCGTCGAGCGAATGGCCAATGCCGTAAACCAGTTCGACCACCACGCGCTGGTCGGCCGAGAGCCGCTCCATGCCACGTCCCAGCCAGTCGCGCAGTTCGCGATCGTCGCCCGGGTCGTGCGAGGGGATCCGGTCTTCCGGCACGCTGTCCTCATCGACCGGCTCGCTGCCGTGCTGGCGCAGCGATTTCAGGCCGCAGCGGTACGCGATGCCCATGATCCAGGTGGATACGCGCGATTCGCCCTGGAAGCTGGCCGCCTTCTGCCACACGATCCAGAAGCAATCGTTGATCACTTCCTCGATGATGTCCGCGCGGCGGGTAAGACGGGCCAGGAAGCGGGTGAGCCGGCCGTGGTACGCCCGGTACATCACCGTTAGCGCGGCACGGTCGCCCGCGGACATCCGCTGCAGGAGCAGGCGGTCATTGGCGTCGGTATCGGCCTGGGTCATGGCTGTGGTTTACGTGGGGTGCCTGGACCGTAAGTGCGTGCGGAGGGCCCAATGGTTGCCATGGCATCAGAAGGTGCGGGCCAGGGTGGCCACCCAGGGGGAAACCCTCTGTTCACCCTGGCTGCGCTCGCGGTTCGTGAAGACATGCATGAGTTCCACCCGCCAGCCGTCGTTCTGCCATACCAGCCCAGCGTGGCCGTAGCTGTAGCGGTTGGCCTGGCTGTCCTGATAGTACCTGCCGTGATAGTACCGGTACGGCGGCACAAGGTATTGCGCCAGGCCGATCCCACCCGTGGCCGAGACGTGCCAGGCCAGGGGCCAGCGGAACCCCACATCGGCCGCGCCGCGCGGGCCGCCGCCGCGGTGGGCAAGCTGGATGGCGGAGACGCCCATGGTGAGCACATCGCGCCAGAGCAGGCTCACGCCCAGCTCGGTGCGGTCATAGGTGCGGGTACCGCTGGAGCTGCCGGGGTAGCGGTAATCGAGCAGGCCGGCCTGGAGCTGCCAGTCGTCGCTGAGCGACCAGGATTTTGCGACCTGGGCCAGGGTCTCGGCGATGCGTCCGGGCGAGCGGGTCTGGTAGCTGGCCGAGGCGCCGATGGACCAGCCATCGCGGGTGACCCAGTTCACGCCGCCTTGCACGATAGGGGCGGGGGGGGTGATCGCCACGCCGCGATCGACCAGCTGAGAGCTGACGGCGACGGTACCACCCCAGTCGCCCGCCACGGCCTGTGTCGGTTGCAGCAGGCACGCGGATACGGCCGCGGCGACGGCCACGCGCAAAGTCCACCGCGACGGCGATGCGTCGCGGCGGGCCGTGGGCTTGCCTGGCCTGCCTTGGGTCAGGTTGTCCGCCATCACATCATCTTTTACTTGGCCCGCCCTGGTGGCGTGGTCCTGGCGTTGGCTGCCTCAATGCAGCGTGGCGAGGTAGGAAAGCAGGTCGTCCAGATCCTTCGCGTTATCGAGGCCATCGTATTTCATCTTGGTGCCGGGGTTCGCCTGTTTCGCCGGCTGCGATAGGTACGTATGTAACTGTTCCGGAGTCCAGGTCCAGCCGATGTTCTTCAGGGCATCGGAGTAGTTGTAATCGGGCAGGCTGCCCGATTTGCGGCCCACGATGCCGAACAGGCTGGGGCCTTTCTTGTTGCGGCCCTGGGCCACGGCATGGCATTCGGCACATTCGGACTTGAACACGTCCTGGCCTGCCTTCGCGTCGCCGGCGGTGGCTGGCAGCGATGCCAGCAGCGAACCCGCGATGAGGCCCGCGGCCAACAGGCGCGCGGGCAGGGTGGGGAGGTTTGGGGGAGTCACGCTTCGTGTTCCTGGTGGGCTAGAAGGCGATGCTTGCGGAAAGGGTGAAGGCGTTCAGGTCGGAGGCGTCGACGCCGCGTACGCCAGGCGGAGCACCGAAGATGTTGGAGCCGCGGCCATTGAAGCGGGCGACGCGGAACCAGGTGGCGGCGAGCTTCAGGTTGCCCTTGGTGATCCAGCTATCGTCCTTGCCGAACGGCGCCCAGGTAAGGGTGAACAGGTTGATCGTGCTATCCGGGTTGCCGAACGGTGGGTAACGCACGTCGCTCTGGCTACCCGTGCTCTTTAGCTGCGACACCTGTATGCCGTAGGTCTGTTTGAACGTGTAGGTCACCGAGCCGACCTGGTCGCGCGCCGAGCCACGGTTCGAATCGAGCGAGCCTGGCACGAACGGGTTGGCCAGCGGCGTACCGTACTTGCGGCGCTCGTAGATGTTCACGTAGCTGGCTTGGACGATGTGCTCGCGGTTGCCCAGGTACTGGTAGGTCAGGTCGTAACCGAAGTCATCGATGTCGTCCTTCGATGCGCCACGGGGCAACTCGCGCTTGGTGGTAAGTGCCACGACGCCTGCGGAGAAGAACTGCGAACGCATGTCCTTCATGTACGCGAAGCGAAAGTACCCTGTGTCGCTCAACTTGCCGGGGTCGCCACCCACGTTGTAGCCGAGATCATCCTGCGTGCTCCGCTGCAGCGAGCGGTAGGTGCCCGCTTCGGCGTACCAGACCTTGTCGTACAGCGCGTACACACTGGCGCCCACCACACGGTTGGTCAGCGTGTTGGGTGCGCCTGGGCTCAGCAGCGTGCCCGTGGCGCCACCCGGCGCGAGGAACGAGGCGTTCGGCAGCGCGGCGATCGGGTCCTGGAAGCCCGGGCTGTTGTTCACGGTCACGCCGATCGTCGTGTCCTTGCCAGCGATCTTCAGCTCCTTCGCCACGTAACGCAGGTCGATATTGCTGAGCCGCGTGTTGTACGTGTTATGCCCGGTGTGGTCGGCCTCGACCTTGATATAGCCGCCCACGTTCTCGGTGAGCCTGCCAGCCAGGTATAGGTCGCCTTCGGTCAGCGTGGTATCGCTGGGGCCGGTCTTGGGGTTCACATGGCTCTCGGTGATCTGCGCGGCCACCGGGATCTTGGTGCCCTGGCCGTCGGTATCGGTATAGCCATTCAGTTTGAAGCGCATGCCGTACGGCGTGAGCGCCGGGCCATAGGCACCTGCGTGGCAATCGGCGCAGGCCGAACCGGTCTGCCGTGCGTAGGCGGGAATGGCCTGCGCGGTGTGGCTCACCAGGGAAAGCACGAGCGCAAGGGCCGCCCACCACGCGGCGTGGCCGGAAGCGCGCGGTCGACGTCGGAACGGTAACGGTGGCATGGGGCGGAACTCCTTGTGGTTTGGGGGCCAGCGGGCGCTTACGCGCCCTTGCGTGGCCACATCCGGTGCAACAGGCCGTCGCGGCGGCCGAAGTGGTGGAAAAGGGCAGCGCCGATGTGCAGGCAGACCAGGGACAGCAGCGCCCAGGCCGCGTCGATATGCAGTGCCTGTAGTCGATCGGCGAGGTCGTCATCCGGTGCCACCAGGCGCGGCAGCGTGAGCCCGAAGAAATGCACGTCGTGATCGGCCGCGCTGCTCATGGCCCAGCCGACCAGCGGCATGCCAAGCAACAACAGGTAGAGCGCGATATGGGTGGCCGCAGCGGCGGTATGCATGAGCCGCGGCATGGGAATGGGTGGGAGCCTCGCCGTGCGCATGCGCAACACCACGCGGACAGCGAACATCACCAGTACGAGCAGGCCAAAGTGGCGGTGGCCTTCGAGTAACCACATGCGCAGGCTGCGCCCGGATACCTCGTCACGCAGCAGGATGAGCGCCGCAGCGCTTACGACGCAGACGACGGTGAGCCAGTGCAGCACCCGCAAGGGGCGCGGCCACGGTACCGGTCGTTGGTCTTGGGTGTTCCAGGCCATGCAGGGCGATCCCCTTCGGCGCCCGCCAGCCGGGCGACGCATGGCCATGAGTGCCGGCCATGGCACGGAAAGGTTGCGCGGCGGCCTCCGCAACCTTTCCCGCCGCGCCTTGCACTCATTCGAAGACCACCGCGGCACGCCGGGATTCGCCATGGATATAGCTCGCATACCTTTCCAGATCCACGGCGATAGCCGCGGCATGCTCGTGGCGCTCGAGGGCATGCGCGATGTGCCGTTCGATATCCGACGGGTTTATTACATCTTCGCCACGGCTGAAGCCGTGCGGCGCGGGCAGCACGCCCACCGCACACTCACCCAGCTCGCCGTGGCGGTGCGTGGCTCGGTGACCTTCCTGCTCGATGACGGTACCGGACCGGCCGAAGTCACCCTGGATGACCCGGCAAGCGGCGTGTTGATCGGCCCGATGGTGTGGCGCGAGCTGCACCACTTCAGTGAGGACTGTGTCGTGATGGTGCTCGCGGACCAGCTCTACGATCCGACCGATTACATCGCGGACTACGAGCAGTTCCTGCAGGAAGCCAATGCACTCACGTTCCCGGGAGTCGCCGCCGCATGGCCCGGCCGCTAGTTCTGGTGGGGGCGGGCGAGTTCGCGTTGATTGCCCGTGAATACTTCACCCACGATGCGGGTCGCGACATCGCGGCCTTTGCCGTGGAGCGCGCATGGCTGGATCGTGATGCGATCGACGGCACGCCGGTGGTGGCCTACGAAGATATCGAGACGATCTACCCACCCGACGAGGTGGATGTGTTCGTTGCCATCCCCGCGAGCGGCCTGAACCGCCTGAGGACGCGCTTCTACCTTGACCTCAAAGCCCGCGGTTACCGCTTCGCCCGCTACATCAGCTCGCGCGCCTTCGTGTGGCGCAACGCGACCGTCGGCGAGAACTGCTTCATCTTCGAGGAGAACGTGGTGCAGCCGTTTGTCACGATCGGTGACAACTGCATCCTCTGGAGCGGCAACCATATCGGCCACCGCACGGTGATCAGGGATAACGTGTTCATGGCGTCGCACGCCGTGGTGTCCGGGTACTGCGAGATTGGCGAGAACAGCTTTATCGGCGTGAACAGCACGTTCAACGACAAGGTGCGCGTGGCCGCCGATAACATCATTGGTTCCGGCGCGCTGGTCGTGCGTGATACCGAGCCCGGGCTGATCTATGTGGGCTCGCCGGCCAAACCGCTGCCCGGCAAGCGCAGCCTCGATGCGGTGCTCTAGGGAGCGCGCGCATGACGGCATGGATCAAGCGAGGCCTGGTGTTCGATACCCTGCGCCAGGGCGTGGGTGGCTGGATGCGCCATTCGGCGCTCACCCCCACCCCGTGGCGTAGGAAAGACGGCAGCATTCGCGTTTACGCGAGTTTTCGCGATGACGAAGGGACGGGGCGGATCGGCTTCGTGGACCTGCAAGCGGGCCGGCCCCGCGACGTCGCACGCGTCAGCGAGAAGCCTGTACTCGATGTAGGGCGCGGTGGCTGTTTCGATGACAACGGCATGATCCTCGGTGACCTGGTGGATGCGCCCGGCGGCTTGCACCTGTTCTACGTAGGGTTCCAGCGCGTCGCACGGGCCAAGTTCCTGGCCTTCTCCGGGCTCGCCCTTTCGTCGGACGAGGGTGAGACCTTCGCCCGCGTGCAGGAAACACCCGTGCTCGATCGCGCGCCCGGTCGCAGCAGCATTGCCGCGATTCACTCCGCCATGTACGAGAACGGACGCTGGCGCCTGTGGTATGCCGCTGGCGATGGCTGGGAGCTGATCGGCGGCCAGCCGTATCCCCGCTACCACATTCGTTATATGGAAACGGATGACCTGCACGGCGCACCGTTGCGTGACGAGGTGTGCCTGCTCCCGCAAGGCCAGGAATACCGCATCGGTCGGCCGCGTGTTTATCGGGATGGCGACGGCTACCTGATGTACTTCACGCGTGGCGACACCCAGGGCGGTTACTTCCCGGGATGTGCCACCAGCATGGATGGCATTCACTGGGAACGCCACGACGAGCGTTTTGGGCTGGCGCTATCGGAGCAGGGCTGGGATTCGCGAACCATCTGCTACCCGGCGCTGCTTGCCGACGGTGACCGCACGCTCATGTTCTACAACGGCAACGACATGGGCGTAGATGGCTTCGGCCTGGCGGAGGCGGACCATGCTTAACGTCAGATGCTACACACGCGCCGACGAGGCCCGCTGGAACGCCGTGGTTGCCCAGTCGCGCAATGGCACGTTCCTGCACAGCCGCGCCTATATGGACTACCACGCCGATCGCTTCACCGATGCCTCCCTGGTGCTGGAGGACGACGGTGAGGTCGTGGCGGTGCTCGCTGCCAACCGCGACGGCAGCACGGTGTGCAGCCATGCCGGCCTCACCTACGGCGGCCTGGTCGCGCTGCGCTCACTGCGCGCTGAGCGCACCCTGGAGGCGTTCGAGCGCATCGGTGACCATTACCGCCGCGAGGGGATAAGTCGCTTCGTCTACAAGCCGGTGCCCCACGTCTTCCACACGTTGCCGGCGGAGGAAGACCTGTACGCACTGCACCGGCTGGGTGCTTCGCTCACGCGTCGCGACCTTTCATCGGTGCTGGCGTTGGGCGATTCCCCGGCCATGAACACCATGCGGCGACGTGCCGTGGCCAAGGCGCGCACGGCCGGGGTGGCCACGCGCGTCGGCACGGAGATGGCGCCGTTCCATGCGATGTTGGCCGACGTATTGCTCCGACACGATGCCACGCCGACGCACAGCCTGGCCGAGCTGGACCTGCTGCGCTCGCGATTCCCTGGCCAGATCGTGCTGCATGAGGCGCACCGCGGTGACGAGTTGCTTGCGGGCGTCGTGATCTACGACTTCGGCCATACGGTGCATACCCAGTACCTGGCGGCTTCCGCCGCGGGCCGTGCCTGTGGTGCCCTGAGTTTTCTCCTCGCCGAGCTGGTCGGCGGCGTGTATGCCCAGCGGCCGCGCTTCAGCTTTGGCATATCCACGGAAGACGAGGGCAAGGTGCTCAATGGCGGCCTGGTGGCACAGAAGGAATCGTTTGGCGCCAGGGCCGTCGTCCACGATCGCTACGAGTGGGTACTGTGATGGACGTACCCTTTCTAAGCTTGCGCGATGTGAACAGCCGTCATGCCGATGAACTGAAGGCGGCCGTCGCACGGGTCATCGATTCGGGCTGGTACATCCTCGGCGAGGAGCTTGCCGCCTTCGAACGCGAGTTTGCGGCATATTGCGGCGTTCGCCACGCCATCGGTACTGGCAACGGCCTCGATGCACTGTCACTCGTCCTGCGCGCCTGGCGCGAAATGGGCGAGTTGGTGGAAGGCGATGAGGTGATCGTGCCCGCGAACACGTTCATCGCCAGCTTTCTTGCCATCACGGAGAACGGGCTGCAGCCTGTTCCTGTCGAGCCCGATCCGCGGACGTTCAATATCGACCCCGCGCGTGTGGAGGCGGCCATCGGCCCGCGGACCCGCGTGATCATGCCCGTGCACCTGTATGGGCAGTTGGCCGACATGGGTGCGATGGCCGAGATTGCCGGCCGCCGAGGACTATTGCTGCTTGAGGATGCCGCACAGGCGCATGGTGCTGTGCACACGGGTACCCGCGCTGGTGCGTTTGGTCATGCAGCGGCCTTCAGTTTCTTTCCCACGAAGAACCTTGGCGCCCTGGGGGATGCCGGCGCGGTGGTGACGGATGATGACCAGCTCGCGACCTACGTTGCCGCGTTGCGTAACTACGGCTCCGAGGTGAAGTACGACCACCCCATGCGTGGCATTAACTCGCGCCTGGATGAAATGCAGGCCGCGATCCTTCGCGTGAAGCTTCGCCACCTGGATGCGGATTCCGCGCGTCGTCGCGCCATTGCTGCGCTCTATCGCGAAGGTATTGATCACCCCGGGATCCTCCTGCCTGCTGTGGCCCGCGAGGAGGCTCATGTCTGGCACCTTTTCGTCGTGCGCTGCGCGTGGCGCGATGCGCTGCAGAGGCATCTGCACGCGTTGGGCATCCAGACCCAGGTGCACTACCCGGTGCCACCCCACCACCAGGCCGCCTACCCGGAGCTTGCCCACCTGCGGCTCCCCGTCACGGAACAACTCCATGACGAGGTGCTGAGCCTGCCCATGAGCCCGGTACTCAGCGACGCGCAGGTGGCCCAGGTCGTCGCGGCGTGCCGCGCCTTTGCGGAGGCGGCGGCATGAACATCGTGCGTGCTGGCGCCTGGTCTGCCCTGGGCACGGCGGCACGCCTGGCGGCCGCGCTGGTGGTTGTGAAGCTGGTGGCGTGGCTGGCCGGCCCCGTGGGCGTGGGCAAGCTCGGGCAATTCATGAGCCTTATGTCCTTGCTTGCCGTACTGGCCGGCGGCGGCATTAGCGCGGGCATCGTGAAGTACGTCGCCGAGTACCGCGACGATCCCGAGCGCCTGTCGCGGTTGCTTGCCTCGGCGCTTGGCTATGCCATGGCCGCGTCATGCACCATGGCGTGCTCGGCGCTGTTGTTTGCGCGGCCGCTCGCGGTGTGGCTGTTGGGTGATCCTGCCTATGGGAGCCTGATTCGCGTGCTGGCCGTCGCACAGCTCGGTATCGCCCTGGTGAACTATGTGCTGGCGGTCATCAATGGGTTCATGGATGTGCGTCGGCTGGCGCTGGTACAGGTGCTGGGTTCGTTGCTCAGCGTGGCGCTTGCGTTATGGTTGGCGCGCTGGTTCGCGCTGTATGGCGCGTTGCTCGCGGTCGTGCTGGGGCAGCTATTCTGGCTGCTGGTTGGCCTGCCGGCGTGGTGGCGCAGCCCGTATTTCCAGCGCGGTATGCTCAGCATGCGCTTTGATCCGGAGATGACGCGCCGGCTGGCGGCGTTCTCGCTCATGAGCCTGTCGTCGGCGTTGCTCCCGCCGCTGGTCAATATCGCCGTGCGGGATCACCTGGCCGGTGCCTACGGCTGGGAACAGGTGGGCTACTGGCAGGCCGTGACCCGGGTCTCCGATGCGTACCTGCTGTTCTTCACGACAGCGATCAATATCTATTACCTACCCAAGCTGGCCTCGACGCAGGATCGCGCGGCGCTCGCGACGGAACTGCAGGGCGCCGCACGCATCCTGCTACCGGCGGTGGCGGCAAGCGCGGTGGTGATCTATGCGCTGCGGGGCTGGATCACCCGCCTGCTGTTCAGTGTGGACTTTGCCCCCGCGAACGATCTGTACGCGCCACAGCTGGTGGGCGATGTCGTGAAGATCGCTGCCTTCGTCCTGTCGTACATGATGTTGGCCAAGGCGATGACGCGGCTCTTTGTCATTTCTGAGTGCGTGTTCGCTGCAAGCTATCTCGTGCTGGTGTATGTGTGCACGTCGCGCTTCGGCCTGCCCGGTGCGATGTTCGCCTTCGCACTCAACTACGTCGCCTACCTGCTGTTCAACCTGGTGGTCGTGCGTCGCTACCTGGGGAGGCTGCCTGCGTGATCACGCTGCCGCTCGTCTCGATCCTCATCCCGGCGTACAACCACGAGGCCTTCGTGGAACGCTGCCTGGATAGCGTGCTGGAGGACCCGTACCCGGCCAAGGAGATCGTGATCATCGATGATGGTTCCACGGACAAGACCAGCGAGCGCATCCAGGCGTGGATCGCCCGGCACGGCCACGAGGTGACGATCGAGTTTGCACAGCGTGCAAACAAGGGCATCACGGCAACGCTGAATGAGCTCGCCGCGCGGGCGCACGGCGAGTTCTTCCGGCTGGGTGCGAGCGACGACTACCTCTTGCCCGGCGGCCTTGAGGCACAGGTGGGCTACTTGTTGCGGCACCCGCGCAAGGGCGCGGTGATCGGCGACTCCGTGGTGGTAGATAGGGAAGGGAGGCTATTGCACGCCAGCGGGATGACTGACCTGCACGGCGCGGACAAGCGCCTGTATGGCACCGACCAGGGCATTCGCCGCGCGGTGATCACGCGCTGGGCGGTGGGCGGTCCGGTGGCGCTGCTGCGCCGGAGCGCGCTGGAAACCGTGGCGCGCTGGACCGAGGGGTTGCGCATCGATGACTGGGACCTGTTCCTAAGGCTGGCGGCGAGCGATGCGCTCGGGTTTATCGATACCCCGGTATGCGCGTACCGCCTGCATGGTGCCAACCTAAGCAAGACCCGGCACCGCGCGACGCGCATTGTGAACCTGGAAGAATCGCGCGAGGTGGCGATCCGCCGGATGGGCCTGTTCGACGAACCGTGCCGCACGCTGCTGCGTGCGCAGATTCATTACATCGGCGCGAAGGTGGCGTTCCTGCAAGGCAAGCCGGCGCGGGTGGCGCTGCGGCTCGGCTGCTATGCGCTGCTACGTGGGTGGGCCGCCATCCGCCCGTCTGCGGCACATCCGCGGCCGGAGGAAGCATGAGGGCCCTGCTGCGCATGCCTTCCACGTACATCGCGTGGCCGCTCTTGCTGGCCTGCGCCGTCACCGGTGCGATCTTCCATCTGCCTGACGGGTATGCCCCGGGCTTGCTGCTCCTGGTGCTTGGCGCGGTGTGCATCGTTATCTGCGATTTCATCGGCCACGACCGGCTGCCCGCGTGGCAGGCGCTGCGCGAACGCGACTATGCGCATACCCGCGATGGCTTTCTCGGCCTGGCCCTGGCCGGCGGTGTGCTCTTCTTCTGCGCGCTGGACCTGGCGCTGTTCCCGGTGGCGCTCATCCACGATCCCTCCATGTACGCGACGATGGAGGGCGGCCACGAGCATATCCGGCGCATTTCCGACCTGTGCTGGATCCTTCCGGTGATTGGCATGCTCTGCACGCACAACCGGCCGGTGCGCTACGCGCTGGTGGCCTGCGGGTTGTTGTTCCCCGTGCTGGTGGTCGATCGCAACCGGATCTTCGCGGGGGTGGCCGCGCTGGCGCTGGTGATGATTTTTCGGCGCGACCCCGCCAGGCCGTTGCCATGGCGGGGCGTGGTGCTGCTCGGCGTGATCGGCATGGCAGCGTTTTCCCTGCTGGGGATGCTGCGCTCGGGGTCCGTGGCCACCGTGGCGTTGCCGTTTGGTGACACCTATAAATCGGCACCCGCCGGCATCCAGTGGCTGCTGCTCTACATCAGTGCGGGGCCCTACAACTTTGCCTCCATGGTGGCAAAGGGTTACCACAATCCCGATTTCCTGATGAACCAACTCGTACCGTTGCGCGGTTCCATCGCCACCTTCGGCACGGATATCCCGCTCGATGCCTCCAACGTGAACGTGGGTACCGAATTCCTGCCGTTCCTGCTCGCATGGGGTCCGCTGGGTGCCATGGCGGCGCTGGTTGCCTTGTACTTGTTGATGCGCTGGAGCGTACGGCGCGTCGCCGCGTCGCGGTCGTTGTTCTCGCTGCTCATCTTCCTGCGTATGGCTTACGTGTGCCTCATGGCGCCCTTCGCGCCGCAGGCTTTTATCTGGATGAACTTCGGCTTCATCGGGCTCTGCCTCGTGTTGCAGGTCGTGGCCGTGTGGTTGCCAAGGCGTCGCTTGTCCCTTTCCCTCTCTCATTGATGACGACATACCCATGCAGAACGACGAGGTCTACCTGATCGATATGTGGCGGCTGCTGAGCCGGCAGCGCTGGTGGTTCATCGGCGTGTTCGCGGTCGTGCTCGTGCTGGTAGCCGGCTATCTGGCAACGGCGAAGCGACAGTGGGAGGTAGATGCATGGATCCAGATCGGCCAGGTGGGGTCGGCGCCGACGGGGCAGGATCCCAAGGTGGAATCACTGTTGCGCGTGATGGAGCGCATGAAGACCGATGCGTTCAAGGATGAAGTGCTCGCGGGGATCGGCCTGCCGTTGAAGGGGCCCGAGGCATCGCTCTACCGCGCCAGCATGAAGTTCGACCCGCAGCCCTACGCGAATCTTCTGCACGTGACGGTGCGCGCGTATTCGCCCAGCGATGCCCGCCAGCTCGCGCTGGCCACCGTGGCGCATTTGCAGGCGATCCACCAGGCGATAGGTGCGGGGCTGTTCGCCAGCGCCCACCAACGCCTGGCCGAAATCGATGGTGAGCTGAAGGCGGCCATGGCCGACCGCGAGCGCCTGCGCGGCGAGCTTGCCGGCTCCCATGGAGAAGGCGCCCTGGCCAGCTTCTCGCTGGCGGGTACCGATGAGGGCATTCGCGACCTGCAGCAGGCCCGTAACGAGATCAGCACGCGGCTGGCCAGGAACTACACCTACGAAACCTCCATGCCCTGGCCGGTCCACGTCTCCGATTTCCCCGTGGCACCGATGATCCCGCTGGTCGGCGGGCTGGGCGTGCTCGGCGGCCTGTTCCTTGGCGTGCTGGCGGCGATTGCCGCCGATGCGCGGCGCCGTTCAACCGCAGTGCCCGCTACCGGCACTCACTGGGCAGGTAACCGGCACGGCGGAGAACACGATGAGTACGAGGCACGACCTGGCAACGCCGACGCCGCTTGATATCCGCCTGCGCGAGACGCAGGAGGCCTTTGACAGCGTGGCGGCCGATTACGACGGGCCGCGTGGCAACAACGAATTAATCCAGCGCATGCGCCTCACCCTGTGGGCCACCGTGCGCCAGGAACTCCCGGCCGGCTCGCGCCTGCTCGACCTGGGCTGCGGCACCGGCATCGATGCGGTGGAGTTCGCACGCAGTCGCTTCCAGGTCACCGCCAGCGACTGGTCGCCGCGGATGGTGGAACGGACGCGCGACCGCGCCGAGGCCGCCGGCGTGACGGAACGCCTCGACGCCGTGCATGTCGGCGTGCAGGAACTCGACCAGCTGGAAGGTGAGTTCGATGGCATCTACTCGAACTTCGGCCCGCTTAACTGCGCCCCCGACCTGGCCCAGGTAGCCGCGCAGTGTGCGCGCCTGGTCCGCCCGGGCGGCACGCTGGTTTTCTCGGTGATTGGCAGGGTGTGCCCCTGGGAAGTAGGCCACTACGCGGCGCGCGGGCGTTTCCGCCGTGCGCTCGTGCGTGGCGCCCGTGGCGTCACGCCAGTGGGGATGAATCGCCACACCATCTGGACCTACTACTACTTTCCCCGTGAGTTCTACAAAGCATTTGCCGAGCACTTCGCGCTGAGCCGCTACTGCGCGCTGAGCCTGTTCCTGCCGCCGCCGTACATGGTCGAGCGCACCCGTCGCCATCCTGCGTTCTATGAGCGGCTGGGTCGCATGGATGATCGCCTGGGTGGCCTGCCGCTGTTGCGCGACATGGGCGACCACTTCCTCATCGTGATGCACCGCCGTTGAGCAGCCGGCGTGCCACCGGAGCGGTCCTGCGAGGCGCCGCGTCGTTGACCGCTCACGGCGTGTCGCGCCATGCGCCCGCGGTGAGCGGTGCGCGTTTCGCCGCGCGCCCGCCGCACGGCGCTGTCGAGATCGACCTTCGCGGCCAGATCGTCGTACCGGGCCTGATCAATGCCCACGAGCACCTGCAGGTGAACTGCGTGCCGCCGCTGCCGGGTGGCGTGGTATTCCCGAACAGTTACGCGTGGATCGATGCGTTCCAGGCGCACTTCGAACATCCTGGGGTCAAGGCGGCGCTCGCCGTGCCGAAAGCGATACGGCTCCGGCATGGTGCGCTGAAAAACCTGTTAGCTGGCACGACCTGCGTGGTGCACCACGACCCCTGGCATGACGTGCTGGATGCGCATGATTTTCCCGTAGGGTTGCTTCGCAACCACGGCTGGAGTTATGCGCTGGGTGGTCCCGCCTATGGGCCGCCCGTGCAGCAAAGCTATGCCGCCACACCGCCGGATCGGCCGTGGATCATCCACCTTGCCGAAGGCAGCGATGCCACGGCGCGTGGGGAGCTCGATGCGCTGGATGCGCTGGGTTGCCTGGGTGCGAACAGCGTCCTGGTGCACGGGGTCGGACTGGGCGAAGAAGGCATGGCTCGGGTCGTGGCGCGCGGGGCGGCCGTGGTGTGGTGCCCGGCAAGCAATCGCAACCTGCTGGGTACGACGCTCGATCCACGGGCGCTCGTCGCCGCCGGCCGCCTGGCGCTCGGCAGTGACTCGCGGCTATCCGGTGCGCGCGATCTGCTCGATGAGATGTGCGGGGTCCGCGAACGCGACGAGCTACCGGCGGCGGCCTTGTTGGGCACGGTCACCACCGATGCCGCGCGCATCTTCGGCCTGGCGACGCACGGCACCCTCGATGAAGGCGTCGGCGCGGACTTCATGGTGGTCGCCGACCGTGGTGCGGCGGCGGTGTCCGCGCTGGAAGGCGTGCGGCGCGCCGATCTGCGGGCTGTCGTTCGCGGCGGCCTTCCGCGGATTGCCGATCCCGACCTGGCCCACTGGTTCGACGCGGCAGGCATCGATACCGTCACCGTGACCCTGGATGGCCGGCCGAAGCTGGTAGACGCGCGACTGGCCGATCCTGCCGTGATGGCGCTGGAAGCGGGCTTCGAACGCTCGGGGAAGGTGCACTGATGGCCGATGCGCCCGTCCTCGATCCCGCACCGGCGTATGCGCTGTGGGCCGCCAGCTATCCGGCACATGCGCACAACCCGCTCATGCATGCGGAGGAGCGGGCGATGCTCGCGCTCATGCCGTCACGCCTTGATGGTCAGCGCGTGGTGGATGCCGGTTGCGGCAGCGGTCGCTACCTCCGCCATGCCCTGGCGCGCGGTGCGACGGCGCTGGTCGGCGTGGACCTCTCCGCGCCCATGCTCAGCAGGGCCGCCGCGTCGCTCGGGGACGCCCCGGCGGCCGCGAGCATCGCGCTGACTGAGGGCGACCTGGCTGCGTTGCCCCTTCCTGACGCGAGCGCCGACGTGCTCTTGTGCGGGCTCGCGGTGGGGCACGTGGCCGACCTCGATGGCGTGCTGGGCGAATTCGCGCGCGTTGCGCGCAAGGGGGCAGTGCTGCTGGTCAGTGATTTCCACCCCGTGGGCAGCGCGCTTGGCTGGCAACGCGATTTTCGGGCGGATGGGCAACGTTATGCCGTGCGCCACACCACTCACTACTACAGCCACTGGCATGCCGCGTGCGTGCGCGCCGGCCTGGCCATCGATGCGGTGGCCGAGCCAATGCTCGATCCGGCGGATATCCCCGCTGGCGCACGGTTCGACCCCGTGGCCCTGAATGTACCGGTCGCGCTGGTGATGCGCCTGCGCCGCTTTGCTAGCTGACGAGCCCCCATGTCCCACACCTTGCTGGTAAACCCGACCATCACCTCTCGCCAGGGCGCCCGCTTCCCGCTGGCGCTGCTCAACCTGTCGGCGGCGCTCGACCGCCGTGGCGAGAGCACGATCGTCGATGGCAATGTCGATCGCGACATCGTGGACGCGACGCTGCGTGCGATCGCCGGAAAACGCGTGGATGCGGTGGGGATCAGCGTGATGGGTGGCCCGCAGATGGCGCCATCCATCGCGGTGTCGAAGGCCATTCGCGAGCATCACCCGCACCTGCCGATCATTTGGGGCGGCTATTTCCCCACGCTCTACACCGATACCGCACTCTCCGCGCCCTATGTGGATTACGCCGTGCGCGGGCAGGGCGAGGAAACCATGCCCGACCTCATCGCCGCGCTGGGCCGGCCCGGCCGCGATGTCTCACGTATCGCGGGAATGTCCTGGAAGGACGCGGAAGGGCACGTGGTACACAACCCTAACCGCAAGTTCCACCTGGATGACCCCGGCATCGTCTTGCCGTATGACAAGCTCGGCGATCCGCGCCGCTATCTGGCGCGCACCTTCCTCGGTCGCCGCACGGCGGCGCACCAGGCGGCGATCGGTTGCCGCTTCCGCTGCACCTTTTGCGGCGTGGCAGCCATGTTTGGCGGTACCACGCAGTTGCCCGCCGCGGCACGGCTGGAGCGGGATCTCTCGTACCTGAAGTACGAACTGGGGGCGGACTCCATCCAGTACTTCGACCACAATTTCTTCGATCGCGAAGAAGACATGGTGCCGTTGCTCGAAGTCATGGCGAAGATGGAGTTGCCATGGTGGTGCTACGCCCGCTCCGATGCGCTGCTGAAGCTTTCGGAGAGCAGCTGGAAGCTGGTGCGCAAGAGCCGGCTGAAGATGGCCTATATCGGCGCGGAATCGCCGAGCGGCGCCATGCTGAAGGAGATTCGCAAAGGCACCCGCCCCGACCAGACCCTGGAGGTGGCGGAGCTGTGCCGGCGCCACGGCGTGATCCCCGAGCTCTCCTTTATGGTCGCGCCGCCGGAGAACACCGAGGAGGAAACCGAGCATACGTTTGAGTTCATTCGCGAGCTCAAGCGGATCAATCCAGCCTCCGAGATCATCGTCTACATCTACACGCCGCTGCCGGAGGGCAGCAAGCACGAGAAGGACCGCGGCAAGCGCGCCTCCATGCCATTGCTCGACTTGCATGGCGAGCCGATGGTCTTTCCTTCATCGCCGGAAGAATGGACGGAAAAGCGCTGGGTGGATTACGCGTGCCACGCGGATGCACCCTGGCTCACCGATGATCTGCGCCGGCACATCCAGGATTTCGTCACGGTGCTGCGTTGCCGCTTCCCCACCGTGCAGGATATGCGCTCGCCCTCGTGGGCCAAGCGCAGCTTGAGCGCGCTGGCTGCGTGGCGTTATCACCGCCGCCGTTACGACAAGCCATGGGAACTGAATCTGGCCAACCGGTTGGTGAAGCTGCGCCTGCCGCAGGTCTCCGGCATCTAGGCGGCGCTGCGCATGCGCGTCGTCCAGCTCAACCTGCACCCCGCGCCAGCCGGCCTGCCGCCCGCCGAGCTCTTCCTGCAGTGGCCCACGCTGGCGGATATCCCCGAGGCGGTCGCGGCGGGCGGCCCGCGGGTGAGCGTGGTGCAGGCGGCGGACCACGACACGCGGTTGGTGCGGAACGGTATCGAATATCGCTTCGTGGACCTGCGCGCCTACGCATCGCCGCGGGCCCGTGGGCGGCATGTCGCTTCACTGCTTCGCGGAAACCTGCCCGACGTGCTGCACATCCATAGCCTGGCCTGTGCAGAGGGGGCGTTCGCGATCGCGCAGCTTCTGCCTTCGCTGCCGATCGTGCTCCAGGATCACGCCGATCGCGTTCCCTCATGGTGGCGACGCCCTGTGTGGCGCCGGTGGATGCGCAGCGTGGATGCGGTGGCGTTTACCGCGCCTGCGCTTGCGCATCGCTTCGAGGCGGCTGGCTTGTTCCCTCCGATGTTGCGGGTCTTCGCGATCCCTGAATCCAGCAGCCGCTTCACGCCGGGGAACGTGGAGGCGGCGCGCGCATCGACGGGGCTTACAGGATCTCCGGCGGTGCTGTGGGTTGGCCACCTTAATGACAACAAGGATCCGCTTACCGTGCTCGATGGCTTCGCGCTGCTTGCGGCGGAGATGCCCGAGGCGCGCTTGTATTGCGTGTTTGGTAGTGCACCGTTAAGCGAAGCTGTCCAGGCGCGCATTGAGGCTGATGATCGCGTGCGCGGCCGCGTGCACTTGCTGGGGCGCGTGCCACACGCGCAGGTAGAAACGCTCATGCGCGCCGCCGACCTGTTTGTGAGCGGCAGCCACGCCGAAAGCTGCGGCTTCGCATTGCTGGAGGCGATGGCCTGTGGGTTGACGCCGGTGGTGACAGATATCCCATCGTTTCGCGAGCTGACCGGTAATGGCGCTGTCGGCCGCCTGTATCCGGTAGGCGACTCGGCGCGTTGTGGCGCGGCCTTGATCAACGCGGCGCGCAAGCGGACCCCGCGTGAACTGGTACGCGAACACTTCCAGGCACGCCTTGCGTTCCCCGCGCTCGGCCGGCGCTGGGCAGCCGCGTACACGCAACTGGATACGGCACGGAGGCTGCGTGCATGAAAATTGGCATCGTGCTCCCCGGCGGCGTGGACCGTAGCGGCGAAGAGCGCGTCATCCCCGCCTTCCTCGCCCTCATCGAACGCCTGGCCCGCCAACATGAGGTCCATGTCTTCGTGTTCCACCAGGAACCCCATCCCGCCCGCTGGATGCTCCGCGGCGCCCACATCCACAACATAGGCGACCGAGGCTCCGCTCCCCCCTGTAGGAGCGCGCTTGCGCGCGATAAGCCAACGAAGCATGGACGCCGCTCCCCGTGGCTCCGCCTACGCACCCTCCGCGCCATCCTCGCCGAACACCGCAACGCCCCCTTCCACGCTCTCCAATCCATCTTCTCCGGCACCTGCGGCCAGGTAGCCGCCCTGGCCGCCCTGCGCCTGCGCATTCCTTATGCCGTGCACATCGCCGGCGGCGAACTGGTTGCCCTCAACGATATCGGCTACGGCGGCCGCCGCCGCTTGCGCAGCCGCTTGAGCGAGGCCGCCGTGCTCCGTGGCGCGGCAAGCGTCACCGCTGCCAGCACGCCGATACTCGAGTCCTTGCGCGCGATAGGCATCAGCGCGACACGCGTGCCCCTCGGCGTCGATCTCGACCGTTGGCCACCCTTACCGCCGCGCCCACGCAACGGCGGCAGGCTTCGCCTGATCCACGTCGCCAGCCTGAACCCAGTAAAGGACCAGACCACACTGCTTCATGCACTGACCTTGCTCGCGAAGCAGGGCATCGCGTTCGAACTCGATGTGGTCGGTGTGGATACGCTCGACGGCCGTATCGAAGCGCTTGCGCGTGAACTGGGCATTGCCGACCGCATCCGCTTCCTCGGCTTTCGCACGCAAGCGGAGCTACGCCCCATCCTGGCCGCCTCCGATCTGCTGGTCATGTCATCCCGACACGAAGCAGGTCCGCTCGTCCTTCTCGAGGCCGCCGTCCTGGGCGTGCCCGCCGCCGGCACCGCCGTTGGCCACTTCGCCGAATGGTCGCCCACCGCCACGCTTGCGGCACCCCCAGGCGATGCCGCCGGCCTCGCCGCCGCCATCGCCACCCTCGCCGCCGACGAAGCCCTCCGCCAACGCCTGGCCAGCGAAGCCCAACGGCTGGCCCTGCTGGAAGACGCCGATGCCACGGCCCACGCCTTCAACCGTCAATACGCAGCCATGACGCTGTAGGAGCGCGCTTGCGCGCGATGGGTGCTTGAGGGGAAGGCCGATCGCGCGCCAGCGCGCTCCTACAGGGTGGTTCGCCGCAGGATCAGCGGGACGGTCTGTTACGCGAGTTCGCCCAGCGCCGCGCGGATGACGTACAGCGTGTCCATGCGCGGTACCGGACGGGTGAGGCCGGTGACGAGTCGGGTGAAGTGACCACGGCGGACCCAGGTTTGCCCTTGCAGCCACACTTGCGTGCGGAGCATGTCGGCACGTTCCTCGCGGCTCTCCTGCGTGGGCCGCACACGGTTGATGAGCAGACGGGTGATGTCGCCCGGTGTGCGCGCCCATTCGGCGCCTGGCAGAAGGTTCAGCCACAACTGCGAGCACGAGACGCTGGTCAGCGTCTGCCGGCGGGCGGCGAGACGGAGCAGGCGGGGGCAATCCTGGCGCAGGCGTTCAAGGATGGTGCGGGGCACCGTACCGGGAAAATAACGTGCGGCCAGGCGTAACGGCGGCCAGGCCCACCACGGCAGTGCCGGGCCTTCCCAAAGGGCGGCCCATGCTTCGCGCGGCATGCGTCGGGCGAGTTGGGCGATATCGTGAAGGTGCAGCAGGCGCAGGCTGCGGCCGCAGATATTGCCAGCGGCGTGTAGTAGAAGGTGCGCCATCAAGGCACCCCGCGAGCGGTACGGGTTGATGCCAGGACGCGCATCCACGGGCCACACGGTGTCGGTGATATCGACGGTGCGGATCGGCAGACGTTCCTGGATGCGCGTATGCACTTCGATGTTCACCGGGGTATCGCGGTGCTCACCCAGGCCACGCACGGTTTCCCCGGTGCGCGGCTTGAACACCAGGTGCTTCCATTGCCGGAACGATTCGTCGTAGCCGATTTCTTCAAGTAACGCGCGCAGCACCGGGACATCACGCTGGCGTACCAGCAGGTCGATATCGGCCATGGGCCGCTCGCCGGCAACGTAGATACCAAGGCCATGCAGCGCGGCGCCCTTCAGTGCGACGAGCGGCAATGCCATTTCGCGCGCACGGGCGTCGATCCGAAGGATCAGCCCGGCGATGCGCTGCTGCCTGATTTCCACATGCTCTCGCTGTGTCGCAAGAAAATCCTGCCAGCCTGCGGGCGCCCACGTGGAGAAGCCGGCGAGCAACGGCGATACACCGTGTGCCACAGCGGCCGCGCCGGCCAGCCGCCATTCCAGGTCAGTCCACGCCGGCATCGCGGTGCCGGCCCGCGCCAATGCCAGTTCATTGGCCAGCGCCTCGGTGGTGAGCGCGAGGCCGCGTTTCAGTACCGGGAGGGGCGGCAACATGCTCAGGCTCCTGTGGCGCGCCGGGCCCATGCGGCCTGGGTGGGCGCCTCGTGGCGATGCTGCTGCTCGCGGGCAACCAACTCGGCCCAGTCGGCATCCAGTGCCGCGCCTGGCGCAGTAACTTCACGGTGAAGCAAGTCGCGCACTTCGCGGTAGAACGCCGTGTCGTACGCGCCACGGAACATCATGGCCAGGTCGTCGCTGTCATCCCAGTGCGTCTTGCGCCCCAGTTGCGCGCGCACTTCATCGAAAAACTTCGTGCCCGGTAGCGGATACGAAACGCTTACACCGATGTCGTCGGGCGCCGCGGCCTGCACCAGCGTGCGCGTCGCGATCAGGTCCTCGAGCTCTTCGCCCAGGTAACCCAGCTGGATAAAGAAGCCCACGCGAATGCCGTGCGCGCCCAGACGCTGGCGCGCGGCGATCAGGTCGGGGACCTTGGTGCCCTTGGTCATGCGGTCAAGCACACGCTGGCTGCCGCTCTCCGCACCAATCCACGCTTCCACGCAGCCTGCCGCGGCGAGGGCTGTGGCCATGCGCTCGCTGGAGAGATCGGCGCGGGTCTGGATCATGAAAGGAATAGAGCCATCGCTGGCCTGCAGCTCGTTTGCAAGCTCACTGACCCAGTCCACATGGAAACCGAAGATGTCATCGGCCATCCAGATGTGGTCCGGCGCGAACGTCCGCTTCAGGTAAGTCATCTCCGCCGCGACATCCTGCGGTGAGCGCTGGTTGTAGTGGTTGCCCCAGATGGGCTTGGCGCACCAGTTGCAGCGGAACGGGCAGCCGCGCGAGGCAGCCATGTTCAGGCTGAAGTAGCCGTGGCGCTCCATCCACAGCGCGCGATAACGCGGCATATCGACCAGATCCCAGGCGGGCAGGCCGGTGACGCGCGGATCGGGCGGTACCACCCCAAGCCGGGTAACACGCGTGCCGGTGGGTGAGCGCGTCGCGATGCCCGGCACGCCCTCGGTCCAGGCATCCGGATCGATCAGCGGATCACGCTCCAGGCGATCTACCAGTGTCATCAAGGCGCCGATGCCTTCACCGGTCAGCACCGCATCGGCACCAGCGGCGAGGAACGCTTCCGGATGATCCGAGGCATCGGAACCCGCCACCAGCACGCGTGCGCCATCGGCCTTGGCTTCGCCGATCATGCGGCAGGCCGCATCACGCATATTGCCCAGGCACATCTTGGTGAGATAGTTGAAGTTGTCTTCGTAGAAAACCACCAGCGAGGGCCGCTGCGCCTGCAGCGTGGGCGCGTAGTCCTCCACGCCTTCGGCCAGCATGGCATCGAACAGGCCCACGGCATGGCCCATGCGCCGGAGCAGGGCGGCGATATGCAGGGTGGCGAGCGGCGGGTAGGGCTTGCCGCGCTCCCACTGCTTGCGGTCGTAGCGCAGGAAGTAGGAGTGGCCAACCTGGATGTTCAGCATGGGGTGAACGCCTTTCGCGTCATGCGGGGTTAGGCGTGAGTGCCCCGGGCCTCCGGGCAGGTTGCCGGGCAGGCGTCCACAACCTTCCGTGCCGGCGGTGGCACCTACGCCGGTTATCCGGGCGAACGTGACGATGGCGACCACTGATTCCTTCGAGGCACACGAGTTCGCCGATCCGTTCAAGGAGCGGATGCGGCTGCCCTATGCCCGCAGCTGGCCCGTGCTGGGCGCGTCGTTCGTGTTCGCGAGCAACAGCGAGGCGCTGCTGGCCCTCGCGGCGGTGGCCTATGACAACCTGCCGGCGCACCGCATGGGCGCCGTACCGCCGGTCTTCCACGTCGAATTGAGGCTGGTGCCGGGCGGTGCGGGCAGCCACCGCGAACCGCCCCCCGTACGGACCTCCTCCGGCGGCGGCATGCTGGTCGGCATCGTCGATGCGTGTAACCACGTGGTGGTCTCGCCCGCACAGCGACGGGCCGTGGTCACCGTTTCGGAGGACCGGCTCGCCAACGCCTACCACGTGCGCTACGAACTCATCGAGTTCGCGGTG
The DNA here is from genome assembly GCF_050435445.1 of Luteibacter sp. 621. Taxonomy (NCBI): domain Bacteria; kingdom Pseudomonadati; phylum Pseudomonadota; class Gammaproteobacteria; order Lysobacterales; family Rhodanobacteraceae; genus Luteibacter; species Luteibacter sp. 621. The sequence goes on from NZ_JBNDKI010000026.1 coordinate 28,005, forward strand.
TATCTGTTGGCGGCACGTGGCCAGGATCTCGTATCCCTGCACGCGGCATGCATCGGTGGCGAAGGACGTGGCGTGTTGCTGCTGGGCCCCTCCGGTGCAGGCAAGTCGACGCTCACCTTGCAGGCAGCGCTGGATGGCTACGACGTGATGGCCGAGGATGGTGTGTTCGTCGATCCCCGCCACCTGCGGGCGACCGGCGTGCCGAACTACCTGCATGTGACCGACGACAGCCTCGTCTGGCTCGATGGGCCTGCGCGGCGTTCCGTGATGTCGTTTCCGCGCATCCGTCGGCGCAGCGGCGTGGAGAAGTTCGAGATCGACCTGCGCACGGGGCGTTTTCGCCCCGCACCCGAGCCGCTGGATATCACCGCTACCATTTTGCTTTCACCGCAGCGCAGCGATGGCCCGTTGTTGGAGCCGCTCGCGCGTGATGACGCCATGGTTCGCCTGGCCGCCGATCAGCCCTACGCCGCGCGCCAGCCTGGCTGGCGACGTTTTGTCGATACCGCGTTGATGCGCGGCGCCTGGGTGTTGCGACGCGGCCCGACCCCGCGGGCAACGCTGGATGCATTGGCACCCTGGCTAACCCTGCAGGAAGCCGTGGGCTAGCCATGCGCATGCCGCTGGCAGGGCGTGGCTTGCTGGCGTTGCTGCCACGGGCGGAACGCGTTTCCGTGCTGCTGTACGCGTTGCTCGCGGCGGGCGCGGCGGTGAGCGGAAGCCTTTCCGCCGTGCTGCTCGTGCCGCTGGTGCAGCCCGGCAAGGCGGTGCCCTTCGCGAGCCACGATGTGGCGGTGAATGCGGCATGGTTCGCCCTGAGCGGTGTCGCGTTCGCGCTGTTGCGTTGGCAATCGGCACGCTTGGGCGCGGCACAGGTCGCGCGCTTCGCCGTGCGCCTGCGCGGCGATGTGCACGCACACCTCCTTCACGTGCCTGTGCCAAGCCTGGCCGGCACCAGTTCGGCGGAAATCGCCAACGTGCTCACCTACAACGGCGAGAGCCTGGTGCAGGGGTTTAGCGCCATGCAGCAGCTGGCTGTCGCCGTGCTGACATCACTGGTGACCGTGGCGTTCGCGTTCTGGATTTCTCCGCTGCTCATGCTTGCTGCCCCGGTGCTGGTGCTGGTCATCGTGTTTACCTCGCGCATGGCGGGGCGTGAACACGCCGAGGTGAGCCGTCGCTACGTGGCGGACATGACCGGGCTGTTCTGGCACAGCGAGGATTTTCCCCGGCGCCTTCGTCATGTGCGTTCGTTCGGTCGTGAAGCCGCAGAGCGCGCGAGCTATGGCGAGGTATCGCGCCGCCTCGGTGAAGGCTATCGCCGCCAGCTGGAACTGGTGTCGTCCAGCCGCTTCGTACTGGAGCTGGGGGCGGCGCTGGGAATACCGTTGGTGTTCGTGCTGGCTGATCGCTGGCACGGGGTCGATGGTGCGACGCTCATCGCCATCGGCCTTCTGCTTGGGCGCCTGCTGCCGTATCTCGTTTCCACCCGGCAAGGTATCCAGCAACTGCGCTCTGCGGAACCCGCACTCGCGTTGTGGCGGCGCTACATGGCCCTGGATGTGAATGCGGCGGCGCCGCGCGGCGACCACACGCTCGATGAGGTCGTCATCGACCACCTGTACGTGAAACCCCCGCGTGAAGGCGTCACGCTGGAACACCTGGCGCTGCGTCCGGGTGAACTCGTGCTGGTGACCGGCGATTCGGGGATCGGCAAGAGCAGCCTGGTGGATGTGCTGGCGGGCATGGCGCCGCCCCAGGCCTTCAAAGCCACCCGGCAAGGTGCGCCGATCTCCTACACCGACTGGCGCACGTACGTCGCGCGCGGCGCCTATGTAAGCCAGGGCGTGCGGCCGTGGCAACGCACCGTGCGCGAGGTGCTCGCATGGGCCGATCCGGATGCCACCGAGGCGACGCTGCGTGAAGCGCTACGCACGGTGGGCCTGGATCATCGCGTGAACGCCTCCGCCCAGGGCCTGGATCTGGAAGTGCACGGTGCACAAAACCGGCTTTCCGGCGGCGAATTGCAACGGCTGATGCTCGCCCAGGTGATCCTGCGCCGCCCGGTGCTGGCTGTGCTGGATGAGGCCACGAGCGCACTGGATGCTGTCTCGGAGATGGCGGTGCTACGCGGCGTGCAGGCCAGCCTGCCCGATACGGTGATCGTGGTGGTGTCGCACCGCGAGGCGGTGGCCGCACTCGCGACCATACAGGTGCGTGTGGTGGGGAATCGTGCCATTGTCCAGGCCAGCCAGCCCATTCGGACTATTGTTCCTTCACGCTGGCCAGCCTAACGTCAATGCCGACGACAGCGGGGGGACCGCCACCATGGCTACCAGGCGCACGATCAGCACGTTCTTCGCGGGCCTTGCCCTCGCGCTCGCCTGTGGCAGTGCCGGTGGGCTGGGTCAGCCGTCGTTCGATACCGTCGCAGCGCGTCACCGCCCCGATCCCTGGCATAGCGACCCGTGCGGCCCGTATCGGCCTATCGCGGGCATCTGCCGGATGCTGCGCCCCGTTAGAGGTTAAGCATGCAACTGGGCTAGGCTAGGGCCCCGCCACCTGGGGAGTCCTCATGCGCTGCCTGTTTGCCGTCGCCACGCTATCCATGCTCACTGCGGGCCCCGCGCTGGCGGGCCGCATCGCCATTGAAGTGGTTGACCCGGCGGGCAAGCCGATCCCCGATGCGGTGGTCACGCTCGCGCCGCAGCCCGGCACGCCCGCGCGCGTGCCTGCGCCGGAAACGCGCTATGTCGACCAGAAGGATGAAACCTTCATTCCCTACGTGACCGCGTTGCGCGTGGGCGACAGCGTCGTGTTCCGTAACAGCGACATCACGCGCCACCACGTGTACTCGTTTTCGGAACTGGTGAAGTTCGAGGACATGCTCGCGCCCGGCGAAAGCTCCGCCCCGCTCGTGATGAAGAACGCGGGTAACGCCGCCGTCGGCTGCAATATTCACGACTACATGCTCACGTACCTCTACGTCACGAAGGATCCGGAGATGGCGGTGACCGATGCGAAGGGCAAGGCGATGATCGATGGCGTAGCCGCCGGCCAGTACAAGGCGCACGCGTGGCACCCGCAACTGCGGCCGGGCGTGACCCTGCCGATCCAGGGCGTGACCGTGGCCGAAGGTAACCCCACCACGCTGCGCTTCGTGCTCGCACTGCTGCCGAACCCGCGCGGGCCCATGGATCGCGAGCACATCGGGTACTAAGCGCCCATGCGCGCTCCCGGCTTCCGCACGCGGCTGGCGCTGTTCTTCGTCGCCACGCTCGTCTTCGTGCAGGGCGTGACCGCCGTGCTGGGCTACACCGTCGCCCGCCGCGAACTGGTCGAGGAAGGCGGCCGCCAGCTCACCGCCAACGCACACGCCTTCGTGGCGCAGATGAACGACCTCTCCGCCAGCGTGGCCAGCGGCGTGCAGATCATGTCGCTGGATTACGGCCTGCGCTCGGCGATCGCCGCCAGCGATCGCGGCACCATCCTTTCCGTGCTGCGCAACCACGGGCGCCGGGTGGGCGCATCGCGCATGCAGTTGCTGCACCTGGATGGCACCGTGCAGGTGGATACCGCCGGCAGTGATGAAGGCAAGCCGTTTGCATGGCCCGATCTGCTGGCGCGCGCTTACGACGAACGCACAGCGGCCATCGCCGTGGCCGATGGCAAGGCCTCATGGATGGTCGTGGTGCCGATTTACGCACCGCAACCGGTTGGGCTCGTGGTGGCGAGTATTCCGGTGGACGATGCGCTCATCGCCCATATGCAGCAGCTCTCCGCGTTACCACGCGATGTGGAACTCGCTACGCCTGTGAAAGGCGGCTACACGGTGATAGCACGTGGCAGTTCGCACTCGGAACTCACCGCCCAGTTCGAGAGTGGCGCGCATCTGCCCTCGCAGCCGAGCCTGGTCCGCATTGGCGGCCCTGAGTACCTCGTACTGGCCCAGCCCCTCACGCAGCCTCGCGGCGGCAGCGCGGTGTATGCCGTGCTCGGCTATTCGCTCGATGATGCGCTGAAGCCGTTCCAGCCCGTGTGGAACGCGTGGCTCGGCCTGCTGGTGCTGGCGCTGGTCGCCGGTTTCCTGGTGGCATGGCTGGTGGCGCGTGGCGTCTCCCGGCCCGTGGAAGCACTTGCCGAGTCGGCACGGCGCATCGCCGGTGGCGATTACCACGATGCGCCGGAGGTACGTCGCAATGACGAGATCGGTGAGCTCGCCACCGCGTTCCGCACCATGGGCGATGCCGTGCGCGAGCGCGAGCTGCACATTCGCTACCAGGCCATGCATGACACGGTCACTGGCTTGCCGAACCGCGCGGCTGCCGAAGATGCGATCGATGGCGACCTTGCCGCGGCTTCAGGACAGACGGGCGCGTTGTTGATCGTCGGGGTCACGCGGCTTCCCGATATCGTGAAGACCGTGGGACATGCCCTCGCGGACCGGCTGATGCGCGACGCCGGACAGCGCCTTTGCCACGCGGCCGGGCAGCACTTTGTCGGGCGCGCCACCGATACCCAGTTCGCGGTGTGGCTGCACGGTGCGGATCGCGCCGAGGCGATCGCCGCCGCATTCCGGATGGTTGATGCGCTCGCTCATCCTTACACGGAAGCCGATGTCAGCATCGACATGGGCCCCGCGGTCGGTATTGCGCTGGCCCCCGCCCATGGTGAACGCGCCGCGCCGCTGCTGCGCCGGGCCGAGGTGGCCGAATTCGCCGCGTTGAAATCCACCCGCGGTGTCGATGTGTACGACCCGCAATCCGACCCGCACCGCCCCGAGCGCCTGGCGCTCATGAGCGAGCTGCGTGCCGCGATCGAAGCCGACGCCCTAGAGCTGTGGTTCCAGCCCAAGCTGCGCCTGGCCGATGGGCAGACCGATGCGGCTGAAGCGCTGGTGCGCTGGCACCGCCCCGGCCGCGGCATGGTGCCCACCGACCTGTTCATCACGGTGGCCGAGGAGACCGGCAACATCGGCCGGCTTACCCGCTGGGTGCTCGCCCACGGCATCGCCCATGCGGCGGAACTGGCGCACGCCGGCCACGCTGTGAGGGTCTCGCTGAACCTCTCCGCCCGGGACATTGGCGATCCGACGCTGCCCGATCGGGTAGCGGAGCTGCTGCACGCCTACGGGGTACCCGCGTCGGCCATCGCCCTGGAGGTCACCGAGAGCGCCGTCATCGGCGAGCCCGAGGCCGCGCTTCAAGTCCTCCGCCGGCTGGCCGATATGGGTATCGAGATGGCGATCGACGATTTCGGCATGGGCCAGACGTCGTTCGCTTACCTTCGCCGGCTACCCGTTCGTGAACTGAAAATCGACAAGATGTTCGTCCAGCACCTCGCCACCGACCCTACCGACCGGACCATCGTGCGTTCGCTGGTGGAGCTTGGCCATCGCCTGGGGTACCAGGTGACGGCCGAAGGCGTCGAGGATGCGGAAAGCATGGCCTTTCTCGCTACGGCGGGATGCGACCACGCCCAGGGATACCACGTCGGCCGCCCGATGGATTTTGCTTCCTTCGTGGCGCGCCTTGGGGCGCCGGGTCCGGGTGGGGCGTGACGCGGCGCCTTCTATTCGCACTCGCCATCGCCAGCTTCCTGCCCACCTTCGCTACGGCGCAGGACGTGAAAGTGCATGCCTTCGCCGATGCCCGGCTGGTGGACGCCCCCGCGGATGAGAGTTTTATCGACAGTGGCCCGGGCCGTACCCGCTATGGCGATGACGCGCATGGCGCCCGGTTCGGTGCCGCCGGTATCGTCGCCACGGCGCAACTGACCCCTTCGGTGTTCGCGCTCGCGGACGTGCAAGTCCAACGCACCGACCACAACGACTGGCAGGTGCCGGAAGCGTACGTGCGCTACCGGCCCATGTCGCTTTCCGCATGGCGCCTGGCGCTCAAGGGCGGCGTGTACTTCCTGCCCATCTCGCTCGAGAACGATGGCATCGGCTGGACCAGCCCGTGGACGATCACGCCTTCTGCGTTGAACAGCTGGGTGGGCGAGGAGATCCGCGGCATCGGCGCGGATATTCGCGAGGAATGGCGTGGCGACAGCGGTACGGCCACGTTCGGCGGCGGCCTGGTCAGGCACAACGATGTGGCGGGTCGTGTGCTGGCGAAACGCGGCTGGTCGCTCAGCGATGCCACGATCGGCCTGGGCGGGAAGCTGCCCGAGCCCTCGGCCGATGGCGAGCGCGAAAGCTACTCGCCGTTCGAGTCGATCGGCGGGCGCACGGGGTGGTACGCCGATGCGGGCTGGAAATCCCCGCAGGGATTCGAGCTGCGCGCCTTGCGCTACGACAACCGGGCCGACCCCTCGGCCTTCCATGTGTACGACGGCGATGAGCGAATCTTCGCCTGGCGCACCCGCTTCTGGTCGCTCGGCAGCCAGCTGGAAACCGGCCCGGTCACCTGGATCGTGCAGGGCATGGATGGCGATACGGAAATCTGTCCTCCGGGCGGCTGCTTCCGCATGCGTTACCAGTCGGGCTTCCTGCTGGCCGGGTGGAACCGTGGCGCCTGGCGGCCCACGCTGCGCTACGAAACATTCCGCACCTGGCCCGATGGCGAGCGCGGCCACGCGCTGACCGCCGCGCTCAACTGGCGGCCGCTGGACTGGCTGCGGCTCACGGCGGAATGCCTGCACGTGGACGCCACCCGCGCGGAGCGCACCGATTTTGGCCTGGGCCCGCGCGAGCGCGGCAACCAGGTGCAGTTGCTGGCGCGGTTGTTGTACTGACCGCACACCGTCTATCGTGGCCTTGCGGACAGCCGTCCGCACCACCTGATCAAGCTTGGGGCATCGCGTGGAGCAGGACATCTGGGAGCGCAAATACAACCTTGCCCTGGAGCGGATGGAGCGCGACGAGCGCGATTTCCGCGCCATCGAGGAGAGCCTGCGCCGGCTCGTGTTGCGCCTTTCCGCGCTGGCCCGCGGGCAGAGCGAGGCGGCCGACCGCCTGCTTGACCGGCTTGGCGACGGGCTGAAGCATGCCGCCTCGCCCGAAGAACTCGAACCGTTGCTGGACGAGCTAGCCGAGGCGGTGGCGGCGCTGGATAGGCGGATCGCGAGTGAGCCCCAGGAACACGTCCGTGCCGAGGTGGCCGAGCCCGACGCTCCCCCGTCCGCCCCGGCACCGGCCGACGTTGATGCGGGCGGCGACGCAAATGCCGACGCCCATGCCGATGCAGCGGCGGTAGCCGCCCTGCGTGCCGACGTAGCGAAACTGCAGGATCTGCTGGCCGAGGTGAGCGGACGGCTGGGCGACATGACCCGCTACCTCGTGGCGGAGCTCGACGAGGTCACGGCGGGCAACGATCCGGGCCGCACGCTGGGTGAACAGGTGAGCGAGGAAATGCGCCTGCTGGCCGAGCAGACGCTCGAGGCCAGCGATGTCACGGCGCTGCGCGATCAGGTCACCGCCCGCCTCGCCGTGATCGACCAGCATTTCCGCGACTACCGTGAACGCGAGGACGCGCGGCTGGCGACGTACCGCGAGCGCGCGGAGCGCATGCGTGATCGCGTGGAAGAACTGGAAACCCAAACCACCTCGTTGCAGGATTCGCTGCGCCGCGAACACGAGCTGGCGTTGACCGATCCGCTCACGGGCCTGCCCAACCGGCTCGCCTACGAGCGCCAGATGGCCGAACTTGAAGCCGATGTGCGCGAGGGCAGGGTCACCGCCTGCGTGGGTGCCTTCGATATCGATCACTTCAAGACGATCAACGATACCTTCGGCCATGCCGCCGGCGATGCCGTGCTGCGCATCGTCGGCAACACGCTGGCCAAGGCGCTGGATAACCGTGCCTTCGTCGCCCGCTACGGCGGCGAGGAATTCGCCGTGGTGTTCGCGGGGTACAGCCCCGATGACGCGCTGGTGGTGGCTCGGGAAATCTGTTCCCTGGTCGAGGGCCTGGCCTTCCACGCAAGCCAGAAGCCGGTCAAGGTCACGATGTCGGGCGGGTTGACCCGTTTTGGCAGCGAAGAGCGCGCCGCCACCGCATTCGACCGGGCCGACCGCGCCCTTTACGCGGCCAAGCGCGCGGGACGAAACACCTGCATCGTGTTGTGAGGCCCGTGCCGCAGGGGGCGGCAGGCCGATAACAAATCGCACACGCGGATCCGGCCATCATCGGTACCGGATTCCTTCAATCCCCGGCGCCCCGTCCACAGCCAGACTCGGCGGCGCCGTCTTTTTTTAGACACCCGCTGCTTCGAGCGTCCCCGCGCTGCCCCAGGAGCCCGCCATGTCCGAGTCATCCGAGAAACCCACCGGCCCCGACTTCACCCAGGGGGTACCGCCAGGGTCGATCCCGGATAGCGGTGTGCTGGCCGGCCATGTGGGCGATGACGTCGTGATCGTCGGGCGTACGGCGGAAGGGCTCTCGGCCATCACCGGTACCTGCAGCCATTACGGTGGCGCGCTGGCCGATGGCCTGCGTGTTGGCGATACCGTGCACTGCCCGCTGCACCACGCCTGCTTCGACCTGATCAGCGGCCGCGCGTTGCGTGCGCCGGCGCTGTCGCCCGTCGATCGCTGGAAGGTGGAAGAGCGCGACGGCAAGGTGTTCATCCGCGAAAAGGTGCCGGCGGCGGATCCCGCCGAGCCGACGGATACCCCTGAACGGAACATCGTGATCATCGGTGGCGGCGCAGCCGGCTTTGCGGCCGCGCAGCGCTTGCGTGATCTGGGGTTCGACGGCCGCATCACGATGATCAGCGATGATCCCGATGCGCCGTACGACCGGCCGAATGTCTCGAAGGATTACCTGGCCGGCACGGCACAACCGGAGTGGATGCCGCTCAAGGACAAAAGCTTCTACGAGGAAAACCACATTGACCTGCGCGTCGACGTGACTGTCGACCACGTCGATGGCGAGCACTGCACGGTCACCCTGGATTCGGGCGAGCGCCTCGACTACGACACGCTCCTCTTGTGCACCGGCGCCGAGCCCATCCGCCCCGACGGCCCCGGTTTCGACGATCCGAAGGTATTCACCGTACGCACCATGCAGGATGCGCAGGCGATCATCGCCGCCATCGATGGCGGCGGCCCCGTCGCCGTGCTGGGCAGCAGCTTCATCGGCATGGAGGTCGCCGCTTCGCTGCGCGAACGCAAGGTGGAAGTGCACGTCATTGGGCCAGAGACCGTGCCGCTGAAGCGCGTGCTCGGCGAAGGTATCGGCACGATGATCCGCGCACTGCACGAGGAACACGGCGTCACCTTCCACCTCGGCCGCAAGGCCACCGGTTACGTCGATGGTGCGGTGACGCTGGACGATGGAAGCCGCGTCAAGGCATCCCACGTGGTACTGGGTATCGGCGTTCGTCCCCGCATCATGCTGGCCGAAGCCGCCGGCCTGGATATCGACAACGGCGTGCTCGTGGATGCCACCATGCGCACCTCCAACGAAGACATCTACGCCGCCGGCGACATCGCCCGCTTCCCCGGCCTGGACGACTCGCGCCAGCGCGTCGAGCACTGGGTCGTCGCCGAACGCCAGGGCCAGGTCGCCGCGGCCGCCATGCTCGGATTCGATGAGATCTACAACGAAGCCCCGTTCTTCTGGAGCATGCATTACGACACCAGCATCCGCTACGTCGGCCATGCCCTCGAATGGGATGAGATCGAAGTGCTCGGCTCCATCGACGCCAAGGACGCCGAAGTGCGCTACAAGAAAGCCGGCCGCGAACTGGCCGTCGCTACGATCAACCGCGACAAGGCGTCGCTCGAAGCAGCCGAGCGCCTCGCGAACGCCTGATCTCTGTAGGAGCGCGCTTGCGCGCGATACTCGTTGACTTCGGCAAATACCGATCTAATTGCTTCATTCGCTTGGCGAACAGATGCGACCGGCGGCTTGTGCCGTCTGGCGGCTGAGCCATGAGCTAAGAGCTATCGACGCCAACCTCGCTGTTCGGACGAGTATCCGTGCGGCTATCGAGATACCGCCCGCGGCGGCGCTTCGATGCGAAACACTTGAGCGGAAGGGCGATCTGCGTAGTCCTTCGCCGCGGCGTGTGTCATCCGCGGCATTTTTCAGATTCGTCTCATATATTTCGTTGCGTTCCCATCTTAGTTTCATCGTCTGTATCAGGGCGATGGAGGTTTGGAAAAGCCTAATTTTCGGAGAGCTTGCCGTGCGTACGACCACGAGCGCGGACGGCTTGCTTCATTTGGTCAAGGAACTCAAACATTCGCTGGCAAGAGAATCCATGTTCTTTGCGGCGGATCAATTAAACGAGACTCAGCTTTGAAGAAAAGTACGTCAAAAACCGCGATCCTAGCCTTCATGTGTTTTGCTACCTTGGGGCAGGTTGCTCGCGCGCAGGATCCGGACTCTTCCGCGGCCGCGATTGCCGCCCAAGGTGTGGCGCGGTCGGAAGTGGAGATCACCCGGATCGCAACCGCTGTTGCAAACTCACGACAGTTCTTCCATGACGACTATGGGAGGATTCGCGTAGAGGCCAGATATGACCTTGCGCAAGGTGTGCTATTTCTTGATCCCGGTATTCGGTTCGGGCCCATCTCGGGATACGCGGAGGTTGAGGAGCTGCAGGACGAGGTCAACTTGGCTGTCCGGCCCATTGCGAAGCTTCTGCCCAACTATGTGCGGATCGACTGGTTGTATGGCGGGCGCGATTTGTACTATTGGTTTCCTGAGGATCGGCGCCCGTCGGATGACGCTGCACCCCGGCAAGGCGCCGTAACACGCTTCGGCGGAAGCATGCTTGTCAGCGCCGGGCATGGATATTACTTCCACCATGGTTATAAGGATTGGCGGCCTCAGCGCGAAGCGTCGAACGGCGTGCTGGAGGATCAGATAACCCCGGTGCTCGCTGAAGGCCTTGGCAACGAGTTAATGCGACAGGGCATCGTGGTCACGTATTCACGAACCGCTGACCCAAGAGACCATGAGCCCAGCAAACAACCCTACCTAATGGTCGCCGCGCGGTACCAACTTGAAGAACTACTTTCTTTCATGCCGAGCATTTGGCATTCGCTTCCCGACTCAACAAGCCCCATTCGTGAATACCTTGAAGATATCCGTAGTCGGCCACTCTACGCGAACTTCCTTGAAGTGGATGAGCTAGTTCACCTGCACACCAATGCAAGTGAAAACGTGGCAGCCAGGGGCGCCACCGTCGTTGTTCATAAGGGTCGCAGCGAGGATGCAAAATTTGGAAACATGGTTCTTTGCTACATGAAAGAGCAAGTAAGGGCCATTCCGGATTATGCGACGTATCCGGTCGAATCTTCCGTGCATGAAGGAGATAAGGGTGAAAATCGTTTGGCAAATATGCCATCGATCATCGTTGAGGTAGGCTTTCACACAAATGTACAGGACGCCGAAGCCCTTAAGGACGTGAGGTTCAGAAATGCGGCCGTCCGCGGCATTGCAAAAGGATATCGCCTCTATAAGAACGGGCAGAGCTGCGAGGCCTTTACTCTGTCAGCCCCGAAAGAGTCACAAGGGAGCGCCGGGGAGGTTGTACGTTTCCCTCTCACGTTCTCCGGCAATCCTGATTTTCCGGTTGCGTTGTCAGTGATCGAAAAGGACTGCGATGCCTGGTATTGCCATCGGTCGAGCTTGGTGTTCTACAGCAAGGAAGATTACGATGAATACGCGCACGGGTTCTTGTGCAGAAGCGGGGATGCATTCCGTCCTGAATCAATTCTTGTCGCGAAGGCGCACGATAAGAACGATATCGAATCACCGGAGATAGAGCACAGCGTGCACTGTGCGCCTGGGTCCGCGTAGTCCTGCTCGACACTCGATGAGCGTCAGGGGCTTCGCGGCGCGCGATTGTTTGAGCTAGTCCTTCGCAGCCCCGCTCTTGTCCATCCGAAGTGTCTCGCAAGGCGGCCAGACAGCGGACGTCGCAGTAGCTCAGTCATTCACAGCTTATGTGGACAGTAGATGCATAACCGTGTGGATAACCTCTGGTTGTGCATCGAGTTCAATCACTTATCTTTCATTGGTCACGAATTAACCAAGGTGTGCGAGTTAATCCACAGCCTATGTGGATACCAAATGCATAACCATGTGGATAAGTCGGCCGCCCGCAGCCTCATCAACAGGTTGCGTCTTGCTGGTTAACTAATGAGCAGCTCTGTGTAGGAGCGCGCTTGCGCGCGATTCGGCGGTGAGGCGCGGCGGATCGCGCGCAAGCGCGCTCCTACATGGGCGGTGACCAGGCCTGGGCGGTCGTTAGATCGAGCGGACGCGGAAATTACGGCCTTTGATCTTGCCTTCGCGCAGGCGGTTGAGGGCCTTGTTGGCGAGGTCGCGTTTGATGGCAACGTAGGCACGGGTGGCGTAGACATCGATCTTGCCGATATCGTTGGCGTTGAGGCCGGCATCACCGGTGAGGGCACCGAGGATATCGCCGGGGCGCAGCTTCTCCTTGCGGCCGGCGTCGATCACCAGGGTCTTCATCGGCGCGAGGTTGAGCACCTTGCGGCCATCGCCCGGCTTGGCCGGGTAGCGGGCCAGCGGTTTGCCGAGGCGTTCTTCGATGGCACGAACCTTGTTGAGTTCGCGCGAGCCCGCCAGCGTGATCGAAAGACCACTGGCGCCGGCACGCCCGGTGCGGCCGCTGCGGTGGGTGTGAGTATCCGGATCGTGGGCTACGTCGTAGCTCACTACCATCGGCAGGCCGACGATATCGAGGCCGCGCGCGGCGACGTCGGTGGCGACCAGCACGTTGCAGCTACGGTTCGCGAAGCGCACCAGGGCCTCATCGCGGTCGCGCTGGTCCAGGTCGCCGTGGATGGCGATGGCGCTGAAGCCTAGCTTATCCAGCGCGGCGGCGAGTTCGTCGGTGTCCTTGCGCATGTTGCAGAACACCAGCGCGGATTCCGGCTTCTCGTGGTTGAGGATGCGCGCGAGCACATCGGTCTTCAGCGCCGGCTCCACTTCCACCACGCGCTGTTCGATCGTGGTCTCGTTGTGTGGCTCGTCGATGGTGACGATCACCGGATCCTTCTGTACGCGGCTGCTCACCGCGCGGATCTCATCGGGGTACGTGGCCGAGAACAGCAGCGTCTGGTGATGCTTGGAGATGCGCTTGATGATGTCGTCGATCGCTTCCTCGAAACCCATGTCGAGCATGCGGTCCGCTTCGTCGAGCACGAACGTGGTGATGCCGCCACCGTGCAGGCTGCCGCGCTTGAGGTGCTCCTGCACGCGGCCGGGCGTGCCGACCACGATGTGCGGATCGTGTTCCAGCGACGCAAGCTGCGGGCCAAGTGGCATGCCGCCACACAGGGTGAGCAGCTTCACGTTCGGGATGTTCACAGCCAGGCGGCGGATGGATTTGGCCACCTGGTCGGCCAGCTCGCGGGTAGGGCAGAGCACGAGTGCCTGCAGCCGGATTTCCGAGGGGTCCAGGCGCTGGAGCAGGCCCAGGCCGAAAGCGGCGGTCTTGCCGCTGCCCGTGCGCGCCTCGGCCATCACATCGCGGCCGGCCAGGATGGGCGGCAGGCTCTCGCGCTGCACCGGAGTCATCTCGGTGTAGCCGATGGTGTCGATGGCGGCGAGGAGGGCGGGGGAGAGGGCGAGTTCGTTGAAGGCGTTCATGGCCTAGTTTCGCATGAATGCCCCGGCGGCCCGTGATCGCGTGCGAGCACGCTCCTGCAGGAGTGCCCTATTTATGCGGGTTGGTGGCCTGGATGGCGGCATGGGAGGCCTGCTCCAGGTGGGCGTAGGCCAGGCTGGCGAGGTAGATGGCGGCGGCGCCGGCCGTGTACCAGAGGTAGCGGCGGACCTTGTCCGACAGGTGGCGTGGACGGCGCGCGGTGCCGTGGTCGGGGTAGGCGCGTTCGGCACGCGCGCGGCGAAAACGGCCCAGGCGCGGGTGGCCGGACGCCGGGCGCTCCGTTTCCTGCGCTTCGTTGCGCTGACTATCCATGCGATTTTCCCCTGTGGCCCGCTATGGCGGACCCTGCGGATCCTAGGTGGCTTCAGGGCGCTCCGCCAGTGCCCGGCGGGTGCGGCGGCTGGGCGAACGGCGGCGGCGCGGGGGCAACCCCCGCGTGGGTGTAGACCGCCCTGGCGCCAGCCATGCCTCCGGACGGGGCCACGTGGATGTCGCGGATGTACCAGGTATAGAGGGTGAGCATGGCCAGCGCCATCACGAGCACGGCGGCCACCGCGGCGATAGCCACCGCCCGGCTCGCCCCTCGGCTCGTGGCCTGGCGATGTACCGGGCGGCCGCTGCTGACCGGTGCCCAGATCGGGGAATCCGGTGGCGGCAGCCGAAAACCATGCGGTTCCTCGATGGGGCCGAGCAGGGCGCGCAAAGCACGCCCATCCACCAGGCGGACATGGCGGAAACGCGCGGCGGCATCGATCGCCGAACGGGTGAATTCGCCCGAGGTGATGAGCAGGGCTCCGGTGGCGCCGGAGGTGGGCAACTGGCCGATCAGACGGTGCACATCGTCGTGCGGCACCTGGAACGCGGTCCAGTGCTTGCACGTGGCAACCAGCGTTTCATCGCCACGGGACAGGACCAGGTCGAAGCCGCGCTCCACCGGGTCCCCGGCACGCGTGCATTCCACGAAATAGCCGAGGCCTTCGAAATGCGCCGCGATGCGCTGCTGGAACTCCAGCCAGGACAGCCGGGCGAGCGCATCCTCGTACAGATGCCGCACGGGCTTGAACGCCGCGCTCACGCGGTGCGCGCCGGCGGATGGATAACGATCGGAACACGGCGCCCGTAGGCACCCAGGACAACAGCCATGTCGATTCCCCTGAAACCCGGCTGCCGACGCCCCCGCGACGGTCCAGACCGGACGCTGGAATTTAGCGTGTCTTTGCAGGGTTTGCTGTAGTCCTACGCCTACACGTTCGCGGTAAGTGACCGACATCGCGAAGGAATTGTGAAATCAGGTTGAGGAAAGGCCGGGCTTCGTACAATGGCAGCCATTCGCCGGCAACCGGCGGAAAAGGAGAACAGTGTGAGGCAGTGGAAGGCAGGGCTCGGTGTGGCGTTGGCGATGCTGGCGCCCTGGGCGCACGGTGCGGGATTCGATTGTGCTAAGGCAGGCACGGGCGTGGAGAAGGCGATCTGCGCCGCTCCCAAGGTCTCTGCCGCGGATGGCCAGCTGGGCGAAGCCTTCAAGGCTGCGCTGAAGAACCACCCGGATCAGGCCGATGCGCTAAAGCTCGACCAGCGGCACTGGCTGGCATCGCGTGACGCGGCGCTTTCGACATACTCGTCGATCAAGGAAGCCGAGGGCAGCGTGCTGACGCTCTACCAATCGCGCATCGATTTCCTGAAAGGGCTGGATGCCACCACGTGGCCGAAGCCGTATGCGGCCCTGCGCCCCGTGCTGGCAAAGCTGCCGGCCAGCGACGCAAAGGTCCCGGCGGATTTCGCGAAGACGGGCGTGGCCATCACGCTGAGCAAGGACGTGCAGCTGGCCGATGCCGCCGCGTTCCCCTGGCAGCCGGATGCCAGCCTGCGCGAGGCGCTGAAGGAGATGGAAAGCTATGCGGGCTACCGCAAGCTCGAGGGTTCGCCCATCAGTTCGTTGTGGTCCATGGGCGGCACCGCGCACTGCTGGACGGAAACACCATTCCGGATCGAAGGAAAGCAGGCCATTGCCGTGGACGCACCGGCTGCATGGAGCGGCGGCGACTGCATGACCGACCATGGCATGGCGCGCATCGCGGGCGACGTCGTGGCCTATGTGGTGGGCGACGGCTCGGCGGACGAAGTGAGGTTCGAGACCTCCGTATGGAACGGCAAGGCGTTCGCGGAGGACCATATGCTGGTGCTGCGTTTCGACCACGCGCTCAGCACCGTTGCCAGCGCCTGCGCACCGACGAAAGAAGCGTGCGAGGACTTCGCGAAGGTGGCGATGGCCGCTGCCACGCGTTACGACCGCAGCCCGCAGAAGGGCTCGCTCGATACCGCTTTCTCGCCTGTCGACAAGGCAGCCTTCGCAGCTCAGCTGAAGGCAGCACGCGCCGCGAACGGTCCGCTCGACAAGGACAGCGAATCCCCCGAACTGCCCTTGCTCGATGATGCGGGCGGGCGTATGACGATTTACAGCCACGATGCGGAGCCTTTCCCCATAGTGTTCCGCGGCGAGACGCTGCTCGGCCTGATCGATCATGGCCATGTCGGCTGGCGCGAGAACAACGACTGGATGGTGTCCGCATGGCGGTTGAAGGCCGGCAAGCTGGAGCCCGCCGCCGCGGCCTACGTCGCGGTGGGCCGCAGCAAACTGCTCCTGGCCGCGCCGGTTCCGGCACCGCCGCCCGAGACCCACTGAGACCCCGCGCCGCATGAAAACCTTCGCCACCACCATGTCGAACGCCGTGCGCTGGATCGGTATCTCCACGGTCATGATCGTGCTCGCCGCCATCGCGATCGTGATGAGCCGCGATGCACCGGCCACGCTTGGCGTGCCACTTGCCGGCATCCTCACGCTTGCCCTGGCGCTCGCCTATGCGATCTCGCCACTACGCTACGAAATGGGTGGTGGCCGCCTGGTCATCCGCCGGCAGGTGGGCCGCTCGACCGTGGAGCTGCGCGGCGCGATAATTCGCGAGGACAAGGACGCGTTCAAAGGCCTGGTCCGCGTGTTCGGCAATGGCGGCTTCTTTGCCTTCGATGGCCTGTTCTATTCGCGCCACCTGGGCATGGTGAAGGTGGCTTCCCGTCATCGTGACCACGGCGTCGTGATCCAGCCCCCCAGCGGCCGCAAGGTGGTCGTGTCGCCGGATGATCCCAGGGCGTTCGTGGCCGCCGCGGTAGCCGAGGGCGCCGTGCTGTCGAATTGACCGGGTGAGGGCAAGGGCGAGGTGGCAAGAACTTGCGCCCTGGTGCTATATACGAACTATCCCCACCGGCAGGAGCCGACACCATGGCACGTGCTTCACGGATGTTCCCCCTCGCCGCGGCCGCCCTCGCGTGCCTTGCGGTCGCCACCACGTCGTTCGCCACCGAATCGCAGGGCTGGGACCAGGGCCGCGGTGTGTACCTGTTGCCCGACGAGCACGGCGCCCAGTTGGGCCTGGTCGCGTATGTCGATCGCCCCACGCATCGGGTGTCATATGGATTCCGGGAGCTGCCGCAGCGCTCGAACTGCGCCGCGGGCTCGATCGGCCGCAGCACCACGTTCGATATTGAAGGCCAGCGGCTCAACTTCCGCCGCGAATGCATCAACGGCACGTTTACCTTCGTGCCGCGTAGCACGCCGACGCGGCGTGCCTTCGAGAACCTGTTGGCGACCCATCCGGTGCTGCACATGCGTGCGCCGTCGTTCTTCCCGTTTACGTTCGACCTGGCTGGCCTGCCTGCCGTGCACCAGGCGTTGAACGTCCAGATCGCCAGCCGCGAACGACACTAACCGCCCAGGGCGTCACCACTTGATGGTGACGCTCACCCGCAGGGCCTGGTCCCGCGCGCCACCGCTGAACAGGCCGGGCGCCATGGTTTCGCGCGATATCGACAGGCGATAGCTGCCCTTGCCCCAGGTGCGCAGCACGCTGCGGTCCTGGACCAAGGCATCGGGAAGCACTGCGGTGCGATACGGCTGGCTGTCGTCCAGTGGGTTGCCGGGCCGGAAAGCAGGCTGGCTACCGTCAAGCGGCCCCGCAGCGGAAGCCGGCAGCGCGACGCACAGGCAAGCCGCCGCGCAAAGGGCGGCAAGCAGGGGCACTTTTGGCCGCGACGCGGCAGGTAGCGGAAAGGGCATGGGGGCTGGGTTCCCGGGCATATGGCGACGGGAAGCCGACGAAGCGCTCCCCGTTGCGGGAAGGCAGCAATGCGCGTGCCACGGGGTGTGAAGAACCACCCCGGCCTTTCACGTATGTGTAGAAGCGCGCGAGCGCGCCCCTACACGAGCGTTGTCAGGATGCGCGTTTCCGGCGAAGGACATACGCGATGCCCAGGATCGCGAACCACACCGGGCTGGCGATCAACGCCTGGCGGGTATCCGATTCGAGCGTAAGCAGCACGAGTACAAACGCGAAGAACACCAGGCACACCCAGCACATGATCACGCCGCCGGGCATCTTGTACGACGACACGGCATGCAGTTCAGGGCGTTTCTTCCGGTATGCCATGTACGAGCAAAGGATCAGCGACCAGACGAACATGAAGAGGATGGCCGAGAGCGTGGTGACCAGGGTGAATGCGGTGACCAGGTTCGGCACGACATACACAAGCATGGCGCCGCCAAGCAGGCACACGCACGAGAACAGCAGGCCGCGCGAAGGCACCGCCGCTTTCGAAAGGCGCTTGAACGCCGACGGTGCGTGGTCTTCTTCAGCCAGGCCGTAAAGCATGCGGCTGGTGGAAAAGATGCCGCTGTTGGCGGAAGAGGTGGCCGAGGTGAGTACGACGAAGTTGATCAGGCTTGCCGCGGCAGGAATACCAGCCAGCACGAACAGTTCCACGAACGGACTCTTGCCCGGGAGCACCTGGCGCCACGGTGTCACCGACATGATCACTACCAGCGCGAGCACGTAGAAGATGATGATGCGCACGGGGATCGAGTTGATCGCCTTGGGCAGGTTCCGTTCCGGGTCCGCCGTTTCCGCCGCGGTGGTACCGACCAGCTCGATGCCGACGAAGGCGAACACCGCGATCTGGAAGCCGGCGAAGAAGCCGTTGATGCCCATGGGGAACATGCCGCCGTCGTTCCACAGGTTGGCCAGCGAGGCCACGTGCCCATCCGGTGAGCGGAACGCCCACGCGACCATGCCGAAGCCGGTGACGACCAGCGCGCAGATGGCAATGATCTTGATCAGCGCGAACCAGAACTCCAGTTCGCCGAACAGGCGCACAGTCGTGAGGTTTAGCGCGAGCAACAGCACCACGCAGAACACGGCAGGTATCCACGGCGCCAGCGACGGGAACCAGAACTGCGCGTAGTTCGCGATGGCGATCACATCCGCGATGGCGGTGATGATCCAGCAGAACCAGTACGTCCACCCGCAGAAGAAACCGGCCCAGGGGCCGAGCAGGTCGGTGGAGAAGTCGATGAACGACTTGTAGTCGAGATTGGAGAGCAGCAACTCGCCCATGGCGCGCATGACGAAGAACAGCATCACGCCGATGATGAGGTACACGAACAGGATGGAGGGGCCAGCCAGGCTGATGGTCTTGCCCGAGCCCATGAACAGCCCGGTACCGATGGCGCCGCCGATGGCGATGAGTTGCAGGTGGCGGTTGGAAAGGCTGCGCCGGAGGTGATCGGGGCTGGATTCCTGCGTTTGGCTCATCGAGGTGCTCGGGACGGGACGGAAGGCTGCACCATAGTCGCGTTACCGGATTCCGGCAAACGCCAGGCACCCCGGCATACGCCCCCCACCCCGGCTCTTGTAGGAGCGCGCTCGCGCGCGATGGGTGCTTGCGGCAAGCCTTATCGCGCGCAAGCGCGCTCCTACGGAAGCTTCATGGGCTACAGGTATCTG
Organism: Luteibacter sp. 621; assembly: GCF_050435445.1. Taxonomy (NCBI): domain Bacteria; kingdom Pseudomonadati; phylum Pseudomonadota; class Gammaproteobacteria; order Lysobacterales; family Rhodanobacteraceae; genus Luteibacter; species Luteibacter sp. 621. The sequence continues at coordinate 47,438 of NZ_JBNDKI010000026.1, forward strand.
CGATGCCCTGGACCTGCCAGCCGGAGCTATCGGCCAGGGTGCTGACTGACATGCAGGGCCCCAGTGCACCCGGTGGCAGCTGCAGAAGCTCACCACGCACGATGTACTTCTCGTACAGCGGGGTGATGTCGCCACCGCCGGCTGCCTTGATGGCGGCCACCAGGGCAGCGGCCGGATCGGCTTCCTTCGGGTCCATGGCGCGCAGCACATCGGCCATGCACGCCTTGCCACCGGTCGCGTTGCGCAGCTGGGCATCAAGCAACCAGCCGAACAGCAGGCCGCGTTGGGTGGGGATGTTCTGGATAAGCGGCGCGCGTTGCCAGTCCGCGACCACCTGCGCATTGCTGGCGCGGCGAAAGGGCGAGTTGCCATAGTCCGCACTGATCTGGTCGAGATAGGCGGCGACATCCTGCCGGGCCAACGTGTTGGTTTCTGTGACCTGGCTTACCGCAAGGTAGGTACGCAGGCCATGGGTGTACCAGGCCGTGGCGGGGTCGCCCGTGCCCGCTTGCACCATGCTTGCGTAGTTCTGGATGAGGGGTGCGGCCAGTTCCCGTCCCGGCGCATCCGGTCCCTGCACCACGCTCATGAAGCCACCGCTGCTCCACGCGCTATAGAACGTGCCGGTGGTTGGCAGTACGCCGATGTACATCGGGAAATCGACGGCACCACTGCCGGCGGCTTCCGCGAACGGGCGCAACGCGGCGGCAGCGCTGTCGATCAGGCTTGCCGATGCCTGGGCATCCGTGGTGTACGCATGCAGGGTCGCTGTCGTACCAAGCGGGCGGCTGGCATCGACGATGTGCCTGCCGATCAGGCAACCGGACATCCCAAGCTTGCCAGCATCCACCGGTACACCCGCCGGAATGCTCGATAAGCCACGCCATCCTGCGGGCAGCCTCCAGTCCAGGTCGATCTTGCGCGGAACCCAATCGTCGGGGAGGGCCAGGATCATGGGGCAGGCGCTGTTGCTCCAGTCCGCGGTGAAGAAGGGGCCCACGTTGTGTTTCGCCGCCGGATCGGCATCGGCGGTGATTCGGTAATGCAGGACAAACGGTGCACCGGCTACGGCGGTGACCTTGATGAGGCCCGCTTTGCTGCTATCGACGGCCGCGGTGGCGCGGATGTCGCCTGGCGGGCTGCCGATCCTGAGCAGAAGGCTCCCATCCGAGCCGGTGGCAGCCTCCAGCGAAATATCCAGCGCCGTAAGCACGCCCTTCACCAGCACCGGCGTGATGGTGTAACGCAGCGGCGGTGGCTCATCGGCCTGGGCCATCGAGGTGGTGGCGACGAGTGCGGCGAGTACCAGCTTCCGTGGAACGTGTGCCATGCGTGGCGTCTCCGTAGTGATCCGGGGAACGTCATTGCAAGGCACGGGCCAGCACGGTGCCATGCGGCCTGTGGCATCGCGGCCGGTGTCCGCGGACACCGGCCGGACACTTTGGCTTACCAGCCGCGCTCGATGGATGCACCGCCACTCACCGAGGCCTGCACGATCGGCAGGAAGCGGTGTGGGAAGATCGGATCGATCGCGCTGGCGTCATCAAGGCGCTGCAACTGTGCCGGTGTAAAGGTGACATCCAGTGCCGCGAGATTCTCTTCGAACTGTTTAGCGGTACGCGCGCCAAGGATCGGGATCACGCGCGGTGCCTGTTTCGCGAGCAGCCATGCGATCGCCGTCTGCGCAGGTGAATGCCCCACATCCTCGGCGACTTCCTTCAGCACTTCCACGATATCGAGGTTGTGCTCGCTGAGCGCACCCATGTTCGCGGCCACCGCGGCACGGCCGCCGTTGAACATGTCCTTGCCCTTGTTCGCTTCGATATCCGCGCGGCTGTATTTGCCAGTGAGTACGCCACTGCCCAGCGGCGACCATGCCAGCACGCCCAGGTCGAGCGCGTCGGCCATGGGCAGCAGATCGTGTTCCACCGTGCGCTCGATCAGGCTGTACTCGATCTGCAGCGCGACGAACGGGGCCCAGCCGCGCAACTCGGCGAGCATCTGCATGCGCGACACCTGCCATGCCGGTGCATCGGAGATACCGGCGTAGACGATCTTGCCGGAGCGGACCAGGTCGTCGAAGCCGCGCATGATCTCCTCGACCGGCGTGGTGTAGTCCCACACGTGCAGGTAGTACAGGTCGATGTAATCGGTGCCCAGGCGCTTCAGGCTGGCCTCGACGGCACGGACCATATTGCGGCGGTGGTTGCCGCCCGTGTTCACGTTGCCCGGCTCGGTGTTGAGGCTGTACTTGGTGGCGATCACCGCGCGATCGCGCCGGCCTTCCAGGAACCTGCCGAGCAGGGTTTCGGATGTGCCGCCGGTGTAGAAGTTGGCGGTATCGATGAAGTTGCCGCCGCGCTCCATGTAGGTGTCGAGCATGCTGCGCGACTCGGCCTCGCCGGCACCCCAGCCCCAGCCTTCGCCGAAGGTCATGGTGCCCAGGGACACTGGGCTGACGCGCAGGCCGGAACGGCCCAGGGTGGTGTAGCTATCCAGTTGCAGAGCCATGGGGTTGCCTCGGGTGTTGGGGGATGCGCACACCTTAGGCGCTCCGATAGTGCTGGATATACGGATCTTGCGCGCATACGCTTTGAAGCATGGCTTCACAATGAGGGTGCCCACGGTGCCGAACGACCTTCTGCCCGCCATCGCGGCGTTTGCGCGCGTGGCCCACCACGCCAGCTTTACCCGGGCCGCCCGCGAACTGGGGGTCTCGCCCTCGGCGCTGTCACAAAGCGTCCGCGCCCTCGAGGCAAAGCTGGGCGTGCGCCTGCTTGATCGCAGTACGCGGCGGGTAGGGGTGACCGAGATCGGACAGCGCTTCCTCGAAGAGGCGCGCGCGGGGCTGGGCGCCATCGAACGCGCAGTGGATACGGTGAACGATGCGCGCGAGGCGCCCGCGGGCGTGCTCCGGCTGAACCTGCCCAAGGCGGTCGCCGATATCGTGGTCGTGCCCCACCTGGCGGACTTTGCCCGCGCCTACCCCGATGTCACGGTGGAGATGCACTGCGAGAACCGTTTTATCGACCTGGTCGCCATGGGCTTCGATGCGGGTTTCCGTTTGGGCGAAAGCCTGGCCAATGATGTCGTCGCCGTGCCGATCGGGCCGCCACAACGCGTCGCGACGTTTGCCTCGCCCGCTTATATCGCCGTGCATGGAGCCCCCGCGACGCCGGCCGACCTGCTCAGGCACCGCTGCGCCTGCATCCGGCTGGATCACGATCGCAGCGTGGAGCGGTGGGAATACGCCATCGATGGCCGGATCGTGGAAGTGGAAGCGCGCCCGGCCATCATCAGCAACGATGGTGACCTGCTGCTGGCCACGGCACGCGAGGGGCTGGGCGTGTGTTGCCACCTGGAGGGCGTCGTGGCCGCGGATCTCGCCAGTGGAACGCTGGTACCGGTACTAACGGACTATTGGCCTACCTTTGGCGCGTTCCACCTGTACTATCCAAGCCGTGTGCACATGCCCAGGAAGCTGCGCGTCTTCATCGATTTCCTGCGCCAGCGCCACGCCACGTAAGTGTCCACGGAGGCTGTCATGATCGATCCCGCACGCCGGCAACTGATCGAGATCTACCTTGCCGCGTACAACCACTTCGATATCCCCGCCATGCTGGCGGCGCTTACCGATGACGTGCGTTTCGAGCACCACCAGGGTGGCGAATTAAGCGTGGCCACCGATGGCAAGCCCGACCTGGAGAAGCTCGCACGCGTTGGCGCGCAGCTGTTCGCCGCGCGCGAACAAACCATCGTGTCGCTCGAAGAGCACGGCAACGACATCATTGCCACCATCGATTTCCACGGCGAGATCGCCGAAGACATTCCCGATGGCCCGGGCGCGGGCACCATCATCGAGATGCAAGGCACGACCGAGTTCGGCTTCGCCAACGGCAAGATCAACAAAGTCATCGACCGCGCCTGATCCCGCCGGTCCGTCCGATGCCGCGCTCCGTGTAGGAGCGCGCTCGCGCGCGATGCCCCTCAGGCCGCCGCCAGCCTCGCCACCGTCGCCAGCAACGTCTTCCGGTCATACGGCTTGGCCAGGTACTCCATCCGCGGCAGCAGCCAGTCGTGCTGTTCACGCAATTCGCCGGAGGCGACGAGGACCCGCATGTCGGCGTGTCGCATCGCAAGTTCCTGTCCGGACACCATGCCGGGCATGCGTACATCGGTGAACAGGATGTCCGCCGTGCCGGTCTCGAGCCAGCGCTCGGCTTCGTCCCCGTTCTGGGCGGTATGCACGGTATGCCCCTCGCCCTCAAGGATCATGGCGGAGATTTCGCGGATAGCGTCGTCGTCCTCGACAAGGAGTACGACCAGGGGATCAGTGGGCATGGCTCAGCTTTCACAGATGGATCATCGAGGCAAATAACGCGGCCGCCGTGAAGGTGCCGTGGAGGTACGTACGTCGGCGCACGGCCATGGTTGCCCCTGGCTATCCGAAATTGCCGATATCCCAATACCCCGCAACCACTTATGATGCCCCCACAAACGACGACAGGCGTTTTGCAGGGGAACGGGATGTCGGAAGGTACCAGGGGCGGCGTGCTCGGCGACCATCGGTTCGTCGCGGAAATGGACGCGCTGCAAAAATTCGGCCGGCTGGAGAAAGATGCGCAGCTTGGCGACGCGCAGGCGCAGTTTCGCGTCGGCGTCATGTATTTCGATGGCGAGCACGTGGCCCAGGACCGTACCCGCTCGGCCCACTGGCTGCGCCGTGCCGCAGAACAAGGCCACCTTGATGGCCAGTTCCGCCTGGCCATGCAATACGCGGAGGGTCATGGGGTACTTCGCGATACCGGAGAGGCGGCCGAGTGGCTGCGCCGTGCCGCGGATGCCGGCCACGCCGAGGCCCAGTGCGCCCTTGGCACCCTCTACGCGCGCGGCCACGGTGTCACCGCCGATCGCGAACAAGCCCTGCACTGGTGGGGGATGGCGGCAGATCAGGGCCATGCCCAGGCCTGCGTGAACCTTGGCGTTTCGCATTATTTCGGCCGCGGCGTACCGCGCGATGCGGAGCTTGCCTTCGCTTTCTATAGCAAGGCCATCGAACGTGGCGACCCGACCAGCCGCGGTTACGCGGATGCCCTGTGCAGCGTCGCGCATATGTACGTCGATGGCGTGGGCGTGCCGCGCGACGCGGCGATGGGAGCGCACCACTACCGGCGCGCCGCCGAACTGGGCAACAGCATCGCGCAGTTCACCCTGGGCAAGATGTATGTGGAAGCCAGTGGCCTGCCCGCCGATCGCGAGCAGGCCCGCTACTGGTTCGGCCGCGCGGCCGAGCAGGGCGACAACGAGGCGAAGCAACGCCTGGCGGAACTGGATGCCGAGGCGGCTGACCCGGTCGTATCCGCGCGCCAGGCCGTGACCGGCCCGCAGGATGCCGCGGGGCAGTACCAGCTGGGTATGCGCCTGGCCACCGGCGATGGCGTGGCCCGCAACGATCCGGATGCCGTGCGCTGGCTGGCCCTGGCCGCCGACAAGGGCCACCCCCAGGCACAGTTCGCGCTGGCCCGGATGATCGATGGTGGCCGCGGCGTGCCGCGCCATATCGAAGAAGTGTTGCGCCTGCTCCGCCTGGCAGCGGGACAGGCCGTGCCCGATGCCCAGTACGAGCTGGGTGTGCTGCACGAAAATGGCGATGGGGTGCCGCGCAGCGCCGCCATTGCCCGCGCCTGGTATCGCAAGGCGGCGGCGCGGGGGCATCTCAAGGCATTGAAAAAGCTTGAAAAGCGGCGTTGGTGGAAGTTCTGGTGATTTTCGGCGCATGAATTTGCGAGCATGACTTCCGGCGCTACTAAAACCCCTCGTTTGGGCTGACCATCACACGGTCCACCATCAGGGGTTCCCCATGCGTAAAACTCTCGTCAGCGCGATCGCCTTTGCGCTCGCCGGCCTCTCCACCCTCGCCGGCGCCGTCGACGCCCAGCAGGCCCCCACCCAGTTGCCGCGTACCGTGCGCCCGTCGCACTACGATGTGTCGGTGGTGCCGCACGCCGACAAGCTTGCTTTCGATGGCAAGGTCGCGATCAACATCGATGTGCTGGAACCCACCGCGACGATCACGCTGAACGCGATCGACATGACGTTTGCCAACGTGAAGCTCGCCCCGGCCAAGGGCAAGGCATCGTTCGGCACCCCGAAGGTTTCGGTCGATGCCGAAAACCAGACAGCCACCTTCACCTTCGACAAGCCGGTGCCGGCGGGTGCCTACCGCCTCTCGATGGACTACACCGGCAAGATCGGCACGCAGGCCAACGGCCTGTTCGCCATCGATTACGACACCAAGGCCTCAGGCAAGAAGCGCGCGCTGTACACCCAGTTCGAGAACTCCGATGCCCGCCGCTTCATCCCGTCGTGGGACGAGCCGAACTACAAGGCCACGTTCACGCTGGATGCCACGGTGCCGTCGGAAGACATGGCAGTGAGCAACATGCCGGCCGCGTCAAAGAAGGACGTGGGCAATGGCCTGGTGAAGTGGACCTTCAACCAGTCGCCGAAGATGTCCACCTATCTGGTCTTCTTTGGTGCCGGTGAGTTCGATCGCATCACCACCAAGAGCGAAGGCGTCGAGATCGGCGTCATCACGCAGAAGGGCCTTACCTCGCAGGCACAGTTCACGCTGGACTCCGGCAGTGCCGTGCTCAAGGAATACAACGATTACTTTGGCGTGCCGTACCCGCTGCCGAAGCTGGATAACATCGCCAGCCCGGGCTCGAGCCAGTTCTTCGCGGCCATGGAAAACTGGGGCGCCATCTACACCTTCGAATACGCGCTGCTGCTCGACCCTAGCATCTCCACGCAGGGCGACAAGCAGGAAGTGTTCAACACCGCGGCGCATGAAATGGCGCACCAGTGGTTCGGCGACCTGGTCACCATGCGCTGGTGGGATGACCTGTGGTTGAACGAAGGCTTCGCCTCGTGGCTGGCCTCGCGCACCACCGAGCGCCTGCACCCGGAATGGCACACCAACCTCGATGCCGTGGATACGCGCGAAGGCGCCATGGGCCGCGACGCGATCGCCACCACCCACCCGGTGGTGCAGCACGTGGAAACGGTGGAACAGGCCAGCCAGGCTTTCGATGCGATCACCTACGCCAAGGGCGAATCAGTGATCCGCATGCTCGAGGCCTATGTGGGCCCGGATGCGTGGCGCAAGGGCGTGCAGGCTTATATCAAGGCCCACGCCTATGGCAACACGGTTTCCGATGACCTGTGGAAGGAAATCGAAGCGGCCGCCGGCAAGCCGGTCACGCAGATCGCCCACGATTTCACGCTCCAGCCGGGCATCCCCCTGGTGAAGGTGGAATCCGTGTCGTGCGCCAATGGTTCGACCACACTGACCCTGTCGCAGGGTGAGTTCACCCGCGATCGCCCGGACAAGAAGCCGCTGGCCTGGCACGTGCCGGTCATTGCGAAGACCGTGGGCGGCGCACCCGCTTCCACGCTGCTTGATGGCAAGGGCACGCTCACCGTCGCCGGCTGCGGCCCGGTGATCGTCAACGCCGGCCAGACCGGCTACTACCGCACGCTGTACGCCCCGGCGCAGACCAAGCAGCTGCAGGGCGCGTTCGCCAAGCTGGAGCCGATCGACCAGCTCGGCGTGATGGGCGATACCTGGGCCCAGGGCATGGTGGGCTTGCAGCCGACCTCCGACGTGCTTGACCTGATCAAGGCCGCGCCGCTGGATGCCACGCCGCAGCTGTGGGATGAGATCGCGACCGACCTGTCCAGCCTCGATGCCTACTACGAGGGCGATGCGAAGCGCCAGGCGACGTTCCGCAAGTACGCCATCAGCCGCCTGTCGCCCAAGCTCGACCAGGTGGGCTGGGAAGCGAAGCAGGGCGAGGAAGCCCCGGTCGCCATCCTGCGCTCGCACCTGATCGGCACGCTCGGTTTCCTGGGTGATGCGAAGGTGGTGGCCGAGGCGCGCGATCGCTACGCCAAGAACACCATGCCGGCCGAGCTGCGCAAGGTGATCCTGGGCGTGGTCGCCACCAACGCCGATAGCGCCACCTGGGACAAGCTGCACGAGCAGGCGAAGGCGGAGAAGACCCCGCTGGTGAAGGATCGCTTGTACGGCATGCTCTCGGCCGCCCGCGATGAAGCACTGGCCAAGCGCGCGCTGGATCTTTCGCTCACCGATGAGCCGGGTGCGACCAACAGCGCCGCCCTGATCCGCGGCGTCTCGCGCCTGCATCCGGAGCTGGCGTTCGATTTCGCCGTGGCGCACAAGGACCAGGTCGACAAGTTCGTCGACTCGACCTCGACCGCCCGCTATTACCCCGCGATCGCCACCAGCGCCCTGGACCTGAAGATGATCGACAAGGTGCAGGCGTTCGCCACCAAGTACATCGCCGAAGGCTCACGCCGCGATGCCGACACCACGGTGGCGACCATTCGCTACCGCGTGATGGTTCGCGACCAGCGCCTGCCGGCCGTGGATGCGTGGCTGAAGAAGAACGGCTAAACCGCTAGCGCCGTTCCCCGTAGGAGCGTGCTTGCACGCGATGGACGTTTGCCTCACCCTCCATCGCGCGCAAGCGCGCTCCCACACCACGGCTGTCGAATGCGAACGATCCTGAAACCGCTACATCTTGCGATGCTCGCCACCGTCGCAGCGGCCACCACGCTCCCGGCCTGCGCGAAAGACACCACCCCGGTGCGCGGGTATACGGTCGTCCATCGCTACCCGCACGATCCCAAAGCCTTCACCGAAGGCCTGTTCTACGACGACGGCTACCTCTACGAAGCCACCGGCGAATACGACGGCGCCGGCGTGCGCAAGGTGCGTCTGGAGACGGGCGAGATCGTGCAGCAGCGCGACGTACCCACCGGCTATTTCGGCGAAGGCATCATCTTTGCCGGTCCCTACCTGTTGCAACTCACCTGGCAGCAGGGCGTGGGCTTCCTCTACGACCGCAGCACCTTCGAACTGAAGGGCACGCTCCATTACCCCGGCGAAGGCTGGGCGCTCACGCGCGATGCCAAACACCTTTATATGAGCGATGGCACGCCGGTGATCCGCGTGCTCGATCCGGATACGTTCCAGCCTACGAGCACCATCACGGTCACCGACCACGGTGAGCCCGTGCAGCAGGTCAATGAACTGGAGTGGGTGAAGGGCGTGATCTACGCCAACGTGTGGCAAACCAGCCGCATCGCCCGCATCGATCCGAAGACCGGCCACGTGATCGACTGGATCGACCTGGCCCCGTTGGTCGCGCAGCAGCACGTGGGTAACGACCCGGATGCCGTGCTCAACGGCATCGCTTACGACGAACAACACGATCGCCTGTTCGTTACCGGCAAGCGCTGGGCGAACCTTTACGAGATCAAGATCAAACCCTGACCTGCCATCGCAATGCCCCAGCCCCTGTAGGAGCGCGCTTGCGCGCGATAGGGGCTCGCCGTAAACCGAATCGCGCGCAAGCGCGCTCCTACACGGAGCGGTCGCAGGCGGCGGTCAGGGCGTCGCGGAAACTGCCGGGCATGGTCAGGCGCGCGGCCAGCGTGCCCTTGAACGCATCGCCGTGGCCGCAGGAAGGGACACGGTACACATCCGCATGATCGTCGTGCCGGTCGGCACCGTGCGAGACCAGGCAGCTCTTGTCGAGCGAAACGACCACCGTGCCGGCGCAGAGGCGGCGGGCGAGTGCGTTGATCGTGGTGTCATCCATGCCGGTCACCGCCTGCGCTGTGATCTCAATCGAGAGAAACCGGCCGCAGGCCTGGGCAAACTCATGCAGACCGAGCAGCAGCACATCGGTACTGGCGAACTCGCGTACGGATAAACGCGGCGGCAGCGGGCCTGGATCCAGGATGCGCAGCATGCGGCGGGCGCCGGCAAACTCCAGGGCGGCGGCGATCGTATCGATATTGGCTTCCGCCGAAGCGAGCAATACCGAGGCGTCATCGAACATATCGCCCTGCGCGGCGACGAACGCCGCATCGAGGTGATCGTTGGCACCGGAGGAGAGCACGGCCAGCGTCTGGCCGCGCGAATCCTCGAACAGGCCGGAACGGCCTGTTCGTATGCCGGAGACGACCTGCCAGCGCGCATCGACCAGGGGCGGGAGCCCGGAGGGATCGATGACATCGTCGCCGATGGCGGCGATCAGGCCGACACCGGCGTCGGAGTGCGCGGCGGCGACCGCCTGGTGGAACGCCTTGCCTCCCGGCCGGCGTTCGAAGTTCTCAGCGTGGACCGGTTCACCGGGGCGAGGAAGGCGCGGCACGCGCCAGCGCTCTTCCTCGCTGTATCCGCCAACGACCAGCAGGCGGATGCCGGCCATGGATCAGAAGCGCTCGAGCACGCCGGCGATGGTGGCCGTCATGAACGTAGCGATGGAGCCACCGAGCACGGCGCGCAGGCCCAGGCGGGCCAGGTCGGCGCGGCGGTTCGGGGCCAGGCCGCCGATACCGCCAATCTGGATCGCGATCGACGAGAAGTTGGCGAAGCCGCACAGCGCGTACGTCGCGATAAGGCGGCTTTCCGGCAGCAGGTCGGGCAGGTGCTTGGCCAGGTCGGCGTAAGCGACGAACTCGTTGATGACGACCTTTTCGCCGATGAAGCTGCCGACCAGGTTGGCGTCATGCCAGGGCACGCCGATCAGCCAGGCGATCGGGGAGAGGACCCAGCCGAAGATGGTCTCGAGGCTGAAGGCCACCGGGTGGCCGGCGTTAGCCGAGAGCCAGGCGTTGATGCTGTGATCGCCGCCAATCGTACCCACCCACTGCACCGGGCCGTTGATCAGGGCGATGAGCGCGATGAAGGCCAGCAGCATGGCGCCGACGTTCAGCGCGAGCTTGAGGCCGTCGCCGGCACCGGTCGCGGCCGCATCGATCACATTGGCGGTGGTCTTCTCGACCTCGATCTTCACCGTGCCGCGGGTGAGCGGTTCCTGGGTCTCGGGGACCAGGATCTTGGCCAGCACCATCGTGGCCGGGGCGGCCATGACCGAGGCGGTAAGCAGGTGCTTGGCGTAGAACATGCGCGAGGCCGGATCGTCGCCGCCGAGCATGGCTACGTACGCCGCCATTACGGAACCGGCGATGTGCGCCATGCCGCCGATCATGACGGTCATGAGCTCGGCCTGGGTCATCCGCTCGATGTACGGCTTGATGGTGAGCGGTGCCTCGGTCTGGCCGATAAACACGCTGGCGCAGACGCTGGTGGTTTCCGCGCCGGACACGCGCATGACCTTGGTGATCACCCAGGCCATGCCCTTCACGATCTGCTGCATCACACCCAGGTGGTACAGCACGCCGGTGAGCGCGGCAAAGAAGATGATGGTGGGCAGCACCTTCACGGCGAAGATGACGCCAAACTTATTCGTATCGAGCAGGCTGCCGAAGATGAAGCGCGAGCCCACTTCCACGTAATCGAGCAGGCGCACGAAGCCAGTGGCGATGGCATCGAACACATCGCGGCCCAGCGGCACCTTCAGCACGACGGCGGCGAACGCGATCTGCAGCGCGATACCGGTGGCGACCAGTTTCCAGTCTACCGAGCGCTTGTTGTTGGAGAAGCAGAACGCGATGCCCACGAGCACCGCCAAACCGAACAGGCCAAACAGAACGTGGCCCAGCAGACCCAGCATCGTGACGTACCCCTTCAAAGGCCGGGGGTAGCCCCGTGACCGCTTAAAAAACGGGAGGTTACGGGACGGGGGACGTGGGGGCAAGGCGCGCTGCGAAAAAATCGTGAAATTCGGGCGCCGGGGATCGCGCGCAGGCGCGCTCCTACATAAGCTAGGGGTTATGGAACATATCTTTCTTACGCTGGCCGTGGTCCAGCTCGTGGCCCTGGTCACCCCGGGCCCGGATTTCTTCTTCGTCAGCCAGCTGGCGGCGAGCCGTTCCCGGCGGGAGGCCGCTGCCGGGGTGGTGGGCATCGCGCTGGGCGTGGCGGTGTGGGCCGCCCTGGCCTTGCTGGGGCTGCAGTTGCTCCTGCACCGGCTGGCCTGGCTGGAGCGCGGCATTGCCATCGCCGGTGGGGCATACCTGTGCTGGATGGGCCTGCAGATGCTGCGTGCCTCGTGGAAGGCGAAGCCGGATGCCAGCGTGCCGACGGTCGACGTCCGCGATTCGAGCCCGGCCAAGGCGCTGCTGCGCGGGCTGCTGACCAACCTGGCCAACCCCAAGGCGGCGATCTATTTCGCCTCGATCTTCTCCGCCTTCATCGGCGAGGGCGTGACGGCCGGGGCCCGCTGGGGCCTGTGGGCCATGGTCACGCTGGAAACGGCATTGTGGTTCGGCGTGGTGGCAGCCATCTTCGCGCTGCCGGCCATGCGCCGCGGCTACGTGCGGGCCAGCCGCTGGATCGATGGCGGGGCCGGGGCAATCTTTACCCTGTTCGGCCTGCACCTGATCCTGGGCCGCCGCGCCGTCTAATCGCGGTCCAGGTTCTTGCTGACCTGGGCCAGGCTTTCCGCAAGCACCAGCAGGTGCGGGGCGCCCACGCCCTCCAGTGCGGTACGGGCCACATCGGCGATGAGGGCGCGCACTCGCTCCGCCATGCGCTTGCCAGCGGGGGTCAGCCCGATATCCACCAGCCGGCGGTCTGCTTCGTTGCGGGTGCGCTTCATCAGCCCACGTTCGATGCCCGCGTCGACCGCGTGGGTTACCGTGCTGGCGTTTACGCCGCACGTGGCGGCCAGCTCGGTCGAGATCATGCTGCCATGCGCGGCCAGGAGCAGCAGCATGTCGCCCTGCAGGGCGGTAATGCCGAACTCGCGCTGGGCACGCCGACCCACGGCATCGCGCAGGCGCGAGCCAGCCAGCATAAGGTCCCTGCCCAGGTGCAGGGTCGCGGCGGGTGTGGTGGTGTCGCCGCTCATTGGGTTGCGGTTTCCGCGCTCATCGGGTGGGTCCTGCCGCGATAATATGGCGGCCATCATACGCAGGCTGCGCCCAGAGGGAATTGACTGAAACCGGGTGTCTTTGCAAATAACCGGCTGCGCTTGGAATTTTTACTCCGCCGCGCGCCGCCAGGCGCCGGGCGGCATGCCCACCAGGCGGGTGAATACCCGGGTGAAGTGGCTCTGCTCGGCGAAGCCGCAGGCCAGGGCGATGTCCGCCAGCGACAGTTCCGTGGTTTGCAGCAGCTCCCTGGCCCGGTCTATCCGCCGGTCCAGCAGCCAGCGGTGGGGTGGCTTGCCCAGGCTGCGCCGGAAGGCGCGCGAAAAATGGTTGACCGAGAGGCCGCAGGCGTCCGCCACGTCGGAGACGGGGAAGCTTTGGTCAAGCCGCTGCTCCATGAAGGCCAGGGCACGGCGCTCCTGCCAGTTGGCCAGGCCGCCGCGTACCGCGCCGGTGTCCTCACGGGAGGCGGCCGGCACGATCGCCCGTAGTGCCATGGCCACGTGGGCCATCAGCGGGGCGTTGGGCGCTTCGGTGCGCAGCGTATCGAACAGCACCTGCGCCAGGCTGCGTACGGCCGGCGGGTGCACGATATCGGTATGGGTCAGCGCGCGGCGGAACAGGATCGCCCCCGCGCCCGGATCGGCCGCGCCCACGGTCCGGTAAACCAGCAGCAGGTCGTTATCCACGCCATCGTCCGGGCCCAGCACAATCTCGGTCAGGGCCAGGCGATCGCGCAGGGCCTGCACCTGGATGCCCTCGGAGGGCCGGTCGAGCGCAGCCGAGCGCTGCGCAAGGTCGATGACCAGCGTGGGCGTTTGCGGGATTCTGACGGGACAGGCTGTCTCGGCGCGGTACATGGCCGACCCTCTCCATATCGGATGAGGATCGAAGCATTGCGCACGCAAGGATCTGCGACTACCCCCTAAAGGGGTATAGGCGATGTGAAATGTGCAACCGATTGCATTTTGCCTCGGACAATTCGCACCCGTCATCAAATTACTCAAATTTCAGGCCCGATCCACCTCTTTCCTGCGCAGGATGTAGCCAAGGCCGCCCTCGCGGAACCAGCGGTAACCGTAGGGTTCGAGCATGATCCGGTGATGCCCGCGCCCATCGGGCTGGCTGTGATCGTCCGACAATACGTTGGTGAGCGACAGGCCAAGTGCGAAGTCCACCTCCACCGGTGCATCGGCAAGGTTGTGCAGGAAAACCACGGCGTTGCCACGCCATGTATAGCGGACCATCAGCACCGCGTTGTCATCCAGGGGCAATACCTCGAAGTCACCCCAGGGGACCTCCAGGATTTCCTTGCGCATGCGGATCACGCGCTCCATCCAGTTCAATAGTGAGCCGGGATCCCGCCGCTGGTCGGCCACATTGACGTGCGGGCATCCAGAGGGCCCCTCCGTAATGACCGGCACCGCGGCACGCGTTGCATCGGTAAAGCCGCCCAGGGGCTCCGTGGACCATTGCATGGCGGTGCGCGCGCACTCGCGCTCGGCAAGGCTGAGGTCATCGCCCATGCCTATCTCATCGCCATAGCGCAGCACGGGCGTACCCGGCAGCGTGAGCATCAGGCTGTACGCCAGCTCCAGCCGGCGGCGATCGTTGCGCAACATGGGTGCGAGGCGGCGACGGATCCCGCGATCGTAGAGCTGCATATCCTTGTCGGGGCCGAACTCGGCGAAGACCCGCTCGCGCTGCCGTGCGGTCAGCCGCCCCAGGTCGAGTTCATCGTGGTTGCGCAGGAATAGCGCCCACTGCCCGGTGGCCGGGCGCGGCTTCGTCTTTTCCAGGGCGCTGGCGAGGGGGCGCACATCGGATGATGCCAGGCCGTAGAACAGCGCCTGGTTCACCTGGAAGTTGAACATCATCTGCAGGCGGTCGCCGTCCTCACCGAAGTACTCCAGGTCATCCTTCGGTAATACGTTGGCCTCGGCCAGGATGATCGCATCGCCTTGCCGCCACTGCAGCAGTTCGCGAAACGAGCGCAGCATGTCGAACTGCTCCCGGGGCTTACGAACACTTGCGCCCTTGGTCGCGATGACGAAGGGAACGGCATCCATGCGAAAGCCGGAGACGCCCAGCTGGGTCCAGAAGCCCATGATCTTCAGGATCTCGGCCTGCACGTACGGGTTTGAGGTATCCAGATCGGGCTGGAAATCGTAGAAGCGGTGGAAATACCAGGCCTTTGCGCGCTTCTCGTAACTCCACGTGCTTTTCTGCACGCCGGGGAACACCATGCCTTCGTCGGCATTCGCAGGCCGCGTCTTCGACCACACATACCAGTCGCGATACTTTGATGACGGATCGCGACAGGCTTCACGGAACCAGGGGTGTTGGTCCGAGGTATGGTTCACGACAAGGTCAATCAGTACACGCATACCGCGCTGCCGGGCAGCGTGGGTGAACTCGACAAAATCGCCCAGCGTGCCAAAGCGCGGATCCACGTTGTAGTAATCGGAGATGTCATAGCCGCCATCGCGCCCGGGCGAGGATTGGAACGGCATGAGCCATACGGCGGTTACGCCCAGCCCTTGCAGGTAATCCAGGCGGCGCCCAAGTCCCTGGAAATCCCCGGTGCCATCGCCGTTGGAATCCTGGAACGTGGCGACGGAAAGGCAATAGATGACAGCGTTCTTGTACCAGAGGTCGTTGATCATGACGGCAGCCGGCGCAGGGGAAAGGCGAGCCTACGCGCCGCCGTGTGAAGGCATTTCCTACACACGGCAACGGCGAGGCTCCGGGGGTGGCGTGGCAGGGAACAGCGAGGAGGCGGCGTGAGCGAGCGTGTGTGGTGGCGCGATGGCGTGGTGTACCAGGTGTATCCCCGCTCGTTTGCCGATGCCAACGGCGACGGTATCGGCGATCTGCAAGGCATCCGCTGCAAGCTGCCCTACCTGGTGGGCCTGGGTGTCGATGCATTGTGGATATCGCCGATCTACCCATCCCCCATGGCCGATTTCGGCTACGACGTCAGCGATTACCGCGGGATCGATCCACTGTTTGGCGACATCGAGGCGATGGATGCGCTGATCGCGGATGCCCACGCCATGGGCTTGAAGGTGATCCTCGATTTCGTCCCCAACCACAGCTCCGACGAACACCCGTGGTTCCGCGAAAGCCGGCGCTCGCGCACCAGTGCGTTCCGCGACTGGTACATCTGGCGCGATCCCGCGCCGGATGGCGGGCCGCCGAACAACTGGCTGGCGAACTTCGGCGGCAGTGCATGGGCCTTCGACCAGGGCACGGGGCAGTATTACCTGCACCTGTTCCTGGACAAACAGCCCGACCTGAACTGGCGCAACCCCGTGGTGCGCGAGGCCATGTACGAGGCCATGCGTTTCTGGTTGCGCCGCGGGGTAGATGGGTTCCGCGTGGATGTGCTCTACCACGTGATGAAGGATGCGGCATTTCGCGATAACCCGCCGAACCCCGATTACCGTGAGGGCATTGATGCCAGCGCCAACCGTTTCCTGCCCGAGCATACCGCCGACCTGCCTGAGGTGCAGGGCGTGGTCGCCGCCATGCGCGCCGTCGTCGATGAGTTTCCCGATCGCGTCCTGATCGGGGAGCTCTATCTACCGCTGGACCGGATCGTGGCTTACTACGGTGAGCACCTCGACGGCGCCAACCTTCCGTTCAACTTCCTGTTGATTGGTGCGCCGTGGGAGGCCCGTTTCATCGGTGGCCTGGTGGAACGTTACGAGGCCGCGCTGCCAAAGGGCGGTTGGCCCAATTGGGTGTTGGGCAACCACGATAAGCCACGCATCGCATCGCGCGTTGGCGATGCGCAGGCACGTGTGGCCGCCGTGCTGTTGCTGACCTTGCGCGGCACGCCCACGCTGTACTACGGCGACGAAATCGGCATGCACGACGTGCCCATTCCAGCCGCCCAGGCACGCGACCCCTTCGAACGCAACGAACCGGGCAAGGGGCTGGGGCGGGATCCCCAGCGAACGCCTATGCGCTGGTATCCGCGCGAGGGCGCCGGGTTTACCCGTGGCACGCCGTGGCTCCCCATAGGTGACCATGTCGACACGATCAATGTTGATTCACAGGAGCGTGATCCGGCATCGCTTCTGTCGCTCTACCGTGGCCTGCTGTCGTTGCGCAGGGAGCATCCGGCGCTGAGCCGGGGCGGGATCACCGTGCTGGGCTGCAACGACGCGGTCCTTGTCTACGCCCGGTGCGACGAAGGGCAGCGATTCATCGTTGCGTTGAACTTCTCCGCAGCGGAAGCCACGTCGCACGTGCCGCTGCAGGGGGACCTGGTGCTTTCCACGTACGCGGGGGAGGGCGGCGTGGCGCTTCGCGCCAACGAGGCACGGATCCTCAGAGTACCCAGCGCAGGATAGCCGCGAGGACGATCACCACGACGACGAACAGCACGATGTGCCGGGTATACGCGCCACCGGAAACGCCACCGTCGTAGCTGGCATCGTCGAATTCATGCGATGCATCGCGCGGATGGCGGATGAACGGCAGGCGCAGGCGTCGTTTACGGGGCATGGGGGTTATCAGTGCTCAGCGATGGTGATGCGCGACGTGCTTTTCAGTTCCTCGAGGATATCGGGGCTGCGCACATCGATATGGTCGAGATTATCCACGTAGAAGCGCACGAACGGCTTGTCGGCATCTTTCGGCATCCATGGCTTCGCCCACACGAACACGACGCAGTAGCCATCGTGGTTGGCGATGAGGTTGTCTAGCCGTGCACGCAACAGCTTGCGCACCGGGTACGCCTCGATGTCTTTGCTTGCAAGCGTCATGGTCGGCTTAAGCAATTCATCGCCGTGACGGAATGGCCGGGTGAAGCGCAGGTAGTACCCGCCGTCCTTCGTGGCGCGTAGCGAGGCCGTGCCCCACCACACGGCACGTGTTTGCAGGTGGTCGGCGGCCTTCTGCCGGTACACGTTACGGAACAGCGCTTCGTACGTCGTGGTTTCACCGCCGATCGTGACGGGAGCCTCGGCCAGGTCTTTGTCGCGGCGGTGCTCCAGGAACTTCTGGACGAGCGAAGAAAGGCGATAAAAGTGGCTTGGCTTGGGCGGCGCGGGCTTGTGTAGGAGCGCGCTTGCGCGCGATGGGCCCGCCGTCGCGCCGCCCTGTTGGCTTTTCGCGCGCAAGCGCGCGCCTACAGGAGCAACGCTTCCCACCGCATGGAAATGGTTCGCCGGCCGCTCGGCCTCGAAGATGTCAGGACCTTTATCTTTCTTCGGGGTGCCGTGGCCGTGCATGACCTCGCAGGTGGGGGCGTGGTCTTCGAGCCGGAACGAGCGGAAATACGGGCGGATGAGCAGGGTCTGCTCGGGCTTTTTAAGGCAGGCGCAGGTGAGCTGCGCCTGGCAGCCGGTACCCGCGCAATGGAAATGCGGTTCCTCGCCGAGCAGCTCGGCCCAATAGAGCTCATAGGCTCGTTCGGCGCTGAGTTTTTCGTCGCTATCGGGGAGCAGGGCTTCTTCGATGGACACGGGCGGCGCCTTGCGGGGTTGGCCGCAGGATATCGCACCCGCTCAGAAGGCGCCGAAACCCCGTGGTTGTTCCAGGCCAAGGTCCTCGCGAACGCGGCGCAGGAAATCGAGCACATCGGTGTAGCGGCCCATCGCTACCAGTGTTTCAGCGGTGTGGCGGCCAAGCGTGGCGATGGGCTCATCGCGATACCACGCAATGCGCGCGGATTCATCGGGTTCGATGCGGGATGCTTCGCGCAATACCTGCCAGGCATGCGCTTTGCTCGGGGGCGCCGGGGCGGCGGAACGGAATGCGATGATCGGGGCGTACGACATACGGATGACCTCGACACGGCGACCGCCTGGGGTGGCGGCCACACAAGACCTCGATAGCAAACTGCCTGTATTCCCTGTCTCGGTCCTTTCACCGGAAAGGGTAGGCACCGGCGCGTCCCCTAGCGTGTGCCGGAAGGCACGGCGCGCACAGCGTTTTTCGGTTAGCGCTAACTCAAACTTCCTGCCATTGCGAACGACGCCAGTGGCTGGGGCTCTGCCCCACCAGGCGGCGGAACAGGTTGCACAGATGGGCCTGGTCGGAAAGCCCGCATGCCAGTGCGATCTGGCTGAGCGGCTCCCGGGTCTGCAGCATGAGCTGCTGGGCACGCTCCACCCGCTTGCGCATGATGAAGGCATGCGGCGGCTCGCCGAACGTGTCCTTGAAGGCGCGGCAGAAGTAGCTGCTGGAAAGGCCGGCCAGCGTGGAGAGGTGATCGATCGTGATGGGGAAGCCCAGGTTCTCGTCGACATGGGCTGCCACGCGCCGGGCCTGCCACGGTGCAAGGCCAGCGCCGACACGGCGCCGCGCCACGACCGGCGCTGGCGCGGGTGCCACTTCAGCCTGTTCCAGCAGGGCGGCGACCCGGGCCACGCAGGCGCGGGTGGTAGCCAGATCGGTTTCCACCGCCGTCAGGGCCTGCTCCAGCAGGCGTGCCACGGTCGGCTCATCCTGGGGCGCGGTTACCGCGAACGTGTTCAGGGCATGCATGGCCTCGGCCGTGGGGCCGGGCGTGGCATAAGCGTTCGATTCGTAGCGCATGATCAGCTCCACATCAGGGGTGGGGACATGGGCACGGCGCCCATGCTTGCAGCCTATGCGCGATGGGGGTGTGGGCTGAATTCTACGTTGGGCTCTGGGGGCCCATACCTAAGGATGATTTGGAGCATTGACACCTTTCTTGTAACCGTCGTGCCGTAACGGTCAAAAACCATCACCGGCGTGCAAGACTGCCATGACGGGTTTAGACACGATTCTGGCCGAATCTGTATAAGCATGCCCACGCGCGAGCCACCGATGCCACCAACGACACCCTTTAGCCACGCGCCAGCCGGGACCCTGATCGGGCCACGTCGTGGCGCGTCCAGCTGGCTGTCGACCGCGGGCACATTGCTTGCCGTGGCGGTATTCATCGTGGATACCTTCACGCCGTTGCAGGGCGCGGTGGCCGTGGTCTACCTGGTGGTGGTGCTGCTGGTTGCCGCCGCTGGCAGCCGTGCCGCCATCATGGGAGCCGTCGCCGGTTGCAGCCTGCTTACCGTTGCCTCCTATGTGCGTGGGCACGGCTGGCCCGAGCCCGATGCCGCCCTGCTGCGCTGTGTCGTCAGCCTTTCCGCCATCGTCGTCACCGGGGTGCTATCGCTGCGCGCCCGTGAACGCATGGCCACGATCATCCGCCAGGCCAGCCTTATCAACCTCACCCACGATTCGATTTACGTGCGCGATACCGACGACGTGATCGTGGAGTGGAATGGCGGCGCCGAGGCCTTGTATGGCTGGACAGCGCGCGAGGCGGTGGGGCGCCGGGCGAGCGAACTGCTGGCCACGGCCTTCGCCGGTAACCGTGCTGACATGGATGCCCAGCTATTTTCTGAGGGGCGCTGGGAAGGTGAGCTGATCCAGCAGCACCGCGATGGCCGTATCGTGCTGGTCGAGGCGCGTTGCGCGTTGCTGCGCGACGCGGCGGGGCGCGCCCAGCTGATTCTCGAGGCAGGCACGGACATTACCGCACGCCGCGCCGCCGATGCCGCGTTGGCCGAAAGCGAACGGCGCTATCGCGCGATTTTCGAAAGCGCACGGTTTTCGTTCTGGGAAGAGGATTACACCCTGGTGATGGAGCGCATCGCCGTGCTGCGCGGGCAAGGTGTGGTGGATCTGGCCGCGTATATGGCCAAGCACCCCTCGTTCGTTCGCGACGCGTGTTCGCTCACCATGGTGACCGATGTGAATGCGGCGACGGTGCGCCTGCTGGGCGCGCAACGCCGGGAAGAACTGCTTGGCCCGCTCGACCGTTTCCTGCCCGGCAGCGATCGCACGTTTGCCCAGGTGCTGCTCACGGTATTCGAGGGCACCGGCAACGCCGAGGGCGAGACCAGCCTGGTGAACCTCAAGGGCGAACGGCTGAATGTCCTGTTCGCACTGAGCATGCCGCTGGGGGCGTCACGGTACGACCGCGTACTGGTCAGCGTGGTGGATATCACCGATCGCAAGCGTGCCGAACATGCGCTGATGGCCATGCAGGCCGAGCTGGCGCAGGCGGCCCGGGTCACGGTGCTTGGCGAGATGAGCGCCACCATCGCCCACGAAGTGAACCAGCCCCTGGCTGCCATCGTCACCCACGGCGAGGCGGCGTTGCGCTGGCTACGTCGCGACCAGCCTGACCTGGGTGAGGCATGCGATGGCATCGAACGGCTCGTGCGCGATGCACGGCGGGCCAGCGATGTGGTGAACCGCGTGCGCAGTGTGGCGAGCAAGGAGCCGCGCCAACATGTGCGCTTTGACCTCCGCGCCCTCGCGGATGAATGCGCCCTGCTGCTTGATGGCGAAATGGCTCGCCACCGCGTGGGCCTGATCATCGATATCGACCGCGAGGCGCCCATGCCGAGGGGGGACCGCGTCCAGTTGCAGCAGGTGGTCGTGAACCTGATGGGCAACGCCATCCGCGCCATGGGCAGTGTGCCGGGGCGGCGCGAGCTGACCCTCCGGGCCCGCCAGGCGCAAAACGACACCTTGCTGATCGAAGTAGAAGACACGGGCACCGGGATTCCGGACGACATCGCGGCCAACCTGTTCGATGCCTTCGTGACGAGCCGCGGCGGCGGCATGGGGATGGGGCTTGCCATCTGCCGCTCCACCGTGGAATCTCATGGCGGGCGCCTTTGGGCGACCAATCGCCCTGAGGGGGGAGCGACCTTCCAGTTCACGCTGCCGGTAACGGTGGCCGAGGAGGCCCGCGCATGAATCGTCCGATGCCCGCCGTTGCCCAGGCACCGATCGTCTGCGTCGTCGATGACGACCAGGCCGTGCGTGAGGCGTTGGGCTCGTTGTTCCGCTCCGTGGGCCTCTCCGTGGCCACGTTTGGCAGCACCTCCGATTTCCTGGCCCGTGAAAACTCCGGTGCCCCCGGTTGCCTGGTGCTCGATGTAAGGCTGCCCGGGGTAAGCGGGCTGGATTTCCAGGCCCAGCTTTCGGGCATGGATAACAGCCTGCCGGTGGTCTTCATGACCGGACATGGCGACATTCCCATGTCAGTGCGGGCCATGAAGGCGGGGGCGCTGGATTTCCTGGCCAAGCCGTTCCGCGACCAGGACATGCTCGACGCGGTGGCGGCTGCGATCGAACGCGATGCGGCCAGCCGCCGGGATGCCGATGCCTTGTCCACGGTACGCACGGCCTACGCCTCGCTCACCCCGCGCGAGCGCGAGGTGATGCGGCACGTGACGGCCGGATTGATGAACAAACAGGTCGGGGCGCTTCTCGGCCTCTCTGAGATTACGGTGAAAATCCACCGCGGCAACGTTATGCGCAAGATGGGCGTGCGTTCACTGGCCGATCTGGTGCGCCAGGCCGAGGCGTTGGGCGCCCAGGCCTGAATGGGAACCGGCACCGCACACCTCCGTATGATTCCCATCGCCGGAGCGCGGGCGCACTGTAAGTCCACGCCGAAAGACGCGCGTGAAGAGGATTCCAGGTTTGGCCGCGAACAGGATTGTGGCGATCGTTGACGATGACGACGCGGTGCGCCAGGCCACCGTGAGCCTGGTCAGGTCGCTAGGACACGAAGCACGGGGGTTCGCCTCCGCCGAAGACTATCTCCGCCCCGGTAGCGACGAGGGGGTCGATTGCCTCGTTACCGACGTGCATATGCCGGGTATGGACGGTACCGACCTGCAGCGGCGCCTGCTCGCCCGCGGCCGTACCTATCCCATCGTGTTTGTCTCGGGTTTTCTTGACGAGACCGTGCGCGATAGCGTCATGGCCGCCGGTGCCTTCTGTTACCTGGGCAAACCTTTTGCCGGCGATGCCCTGGTGACATGCCTGGAGCGCGCGCTGGCCGTGCGGTAGCGTCGTTTTCATCGGGGTCTGATACGCTCCGGCACCATGATACTGAGCCTGTTCCTCATCCTGCTGCTCATCGCCGGCCTGTGTGGCTGGCGCCGCCGCCGCCGTGCCGGGGGCGTCTTCGCCCTGCTGGCATTCGCCTGGTTGTTTATCGCCGGGTGCGGCCCGCTAACCGATGCGTTGCTCGACAACCTGCAATCGGGGTTCTCGCCCGATGTCACGCATTGGGGCCAACGCAATGCCATTATCCTGCTGGGCGCAGGCACCGTACGCGCCGGTTCCGGTAGCGTCGAGCCGAGCCTGTACGCCGATGGCCGTATCCTGCGCAGCGCCGAGCTTTACCGCAGCTGCAAAGCCACCGGCGCCGACTGCAAGGTGGAAGTGAGCGGCGGCGATGCCATGCACAACGGGCATGCCGAGGCCGATACTTATGCCATCACGCTGGATCGGCTGGGGGTTCCACGCGAGGACATGATCCTGGAATCGCGCAGCATGAACACGTTCCAGAACGCCCAGAACAGCAAGCCGCTGCTGGATGCCTACCGCGCCGACAAGATCGTGCTGGTGTCCTCGGCCATCCACCTGAAGCGCGCATCGTTGTACTTCGCGCATTTTGGTATCCGCGCAGAGGCGGTGCGTGGCGACTACGTGCGCGCCCGCTACGATTGGCTCCCGGGCACGGAAAACCTTTTCTTCGCGGACTTTGCGTTGCATGAATACGTGGGGGTGTGGCGTTACCACTTCTACAACATGATGGGCTGGAACGTGCCCAAGGTTCCTGAAGAAAACGTGACCACGCAGACACATAGCTAACATTTGGCCCTTTATGCTGGCGCACCGTCCAGCCACGGACCGCACCCAAGGAGATGCCCGTGAAGTCTCGTTACATCCTCGCCGCGCTGCTGGCTACCGCCTCGATCGTTCCCGCCGCTTTCGCCCAGCAGGCTGCGGCACCTGCCGCGCCCGCCGCCAACCCGGCATCGCAGATCCCGGCATCGGATCGCGCCGCTATCCAGAACTACAACCTCAACGACGATGTGTTCAAGCGCCTGGTCGCGGTATCGAAGGAAGCGAAGGCGCAGGGCATCAAGCCCAAGGATGCGCAGACCGATTTCTCGAAGATCCACTCCCTGGATGACCTGGCGAAGACCGTGACGGATTCGGATCCGCGCATCGGGCCGCTGATCCAGAAGAACGGGTTTACCCCGCGCGACTTCATGCTCGCCAACCTGGCACTGACCAATGCGGCCATCGCTTCGGAGGCGAAGAACAACCCGCAGATGGCGCAGTACGTGGACCAGTCCAAGGTAAACCAGAAGAACGTCGCGTTCTACGAATCGCACAAGGCTCAGATCAACCAGCTGATGGCCGAAGACGATTCGGCCCCGCAGTAAAATAAGCAAATGTAGGAGCGGGGGGGGGGGGGGGGGGGGTTTGGGGGGGGCCCCCCCCCGCCCCCCCCCCCCCCCCCCACCAAGCCCGGGGGGGCGTGGTCGGGTTTCACTGATGGTTGGGCGAGGCCGCCGGGTGGGGCCGAGAGGGAGG
>NZ_JBNDKI010000027.1:0-64494 GCF_050435445.1 Luteibacter sp. 621
GCCCCCCCGCCCGCCCCCCCCCCCCCGCCCGCCCCCCCGCCCCCCCCCCCCCCCCCCCCCCGCCCCCCCCCCCCGCCCCCCCCCCCCCCCCCCCCCCCCCCGGCGGGTGGGGAGCCCGTGGCGATCATCGCCATGGCCGGCCGCTTCCCGGGTGCGCCCGATGTGGAAACCTTCTGGGACAACCTGTGCGAAGGCCGCGAATCCATCCGCTTCTTCGCGCCCGATGAGCTCGACCCGGCTGTACCGGCGTCCGACCGTGACGACCCGGGCTACGTGTTCGCCCGCGGCATCGTCGATAACGTCGGCGATTTCGATGCGCCGTTCTTCGGCATGTCCCCGCGCGAAGCCGAACTGACCGATCCGCAGCAGCGCCTGTTCATGGAGCTGTGCTGGGAATGCATGGAGCGCGCCGGCTACGTGCCCGATGGCCAGGACGTGCCGGTGGGCGTGTTCGGCGGCATGCACAACGCCACCTACTACCAGAAGCACATCAGTGGCCGCCCGGACCTGATCGAAAAGCTCGGCGCCTTCCAGGTCATGCTGGGCAACGAGAAGGATTACGTCGCCACCCGCGTGGCGCACAAGCTCAACCTCACTGGCCCGGCGATCAGCCTCAACACCGCCTGCTCCACCTCGCTGGTGGCGATTGCCCAGGCGTTCGATGCCCTGCGTGCGGGCCGCTGCAACATGGCGCTGGCCGGTGGTGCATCCATCGCCTGCCCGCCCAACAGCGGCTACATCGCGCAGGAAGGCTCCATGCTTTCGCCCGATGGGCACACCCGCACGTTCGACGTGAACGCGCAGGGCACCGTGTTCAGCGATGGCGCCGCCGTGGTACTGCTGAAGCGTCTTTCCGATGCGCTGCGTGATGGCGACCCCATCTACGCAACCATCCGCGGTGCCGCCGTGAACAACGATGGCGCGGTGAAGGCCAGCTTCACCGCGCCGAACGCTGCCGGCCAGGCTGCCGTGATCACCATGGCGCTGGATAACGCCGGGGTGGAAGCGCGCGATATCTCCTACGTCGAAGCGCATGGCACCGCCACACCGCTTGGCGATCCGATCGAAATTGAAGGCCTTACCCAGGCCTTCCGCCAGACGACCAACGACAGCGCCTTCTGCGCGATCGGTTCGCTGAAGAGCAACGTGGGCCACCTCGTGATGGCCGCCGGCGCGGCCGGTGTGATCAAGACCGCGCTGGCGATGTGCGAGCGTCGCCTACCGCCGTCGCTACACTTCACCGCGCCAAACCCGCGCCTGAACCTGGATGCGTCGCCGTTCGTGGTGAACGATACGCTGCGGCCGTGGCAGAGCGCCGGCCCGCTGCTGGCAGGTGTGAGCTCCTTCGGCGTGGGCGGCACCAATGCCCACGTGATCCTGGAAGAAGCCCCGGCACGCACGCCTTCCGATGCCGCCACCGGCGCCCAGCTGCTTACCCTCTCCGCCCGCACGCCGGCCGCGCTCGCTGCCGCCGCGGCACGCCTGGCCGATCACCTGGCCATGCATCCGGATGGCAACCTGGCCGATACCGCGTTTACGCTCGCGAAGGGCCGCAAGGCGTTTGGCCAGCGTACCCACGTCGTCGCCGCCTCGGCCACCGATGCCGAAGTACGCCTGCGCGATATCGCCGCTGCCGCGATCTGCCACACCAGCAGCAACCCGGCACCCGGCGTCGTATTCCTGTTCCCGGGCCAGGGCTCGCAATACGCTGGCATGGGCCGCGAACTGCATGCCACCGAGCCGGTGTTCCGTGCCGCGATCGATGAAGTCGCCTGCGCCCTGCGCGATGAACTCGGCTTCGACCTTCGCGAGCGGATGTTTGACGACGATGCCGAAGCGCTGAAGGCGACCGCCCTCACCCAGCCGGCCACGTTCGCGCTGGAATACGCCCTGGCCCGCCTGTGGATGAACCTGGGCGTGCAGCCAGTGGCGATGATCGGCCACAGCGTCGGCGAGTTCACTGCCGCGGTGCTGGCCGGTGTGATGCCGCTGGCCGATGCGGCCCGCCTCGTCGCCCGTCGCGGCCGCCTCATGCAGGCGCTGCCCTCGGGTGCCATGCTTTCCGTTCGCCTGGGGGCCGCCGAACTGCGGGCGCGGCTCTCGGGTGTTTTGTCTTTGGCCGCTGAAAATGCGCCGAACGCCACCGTCGTCTCCGGCACCCACGAAGAAGTCGAAGCCTTCCGCGTGGCGCTGGAAGCCGATGGCGTGGCGTGCCGCCTGCTGCATACCTCGCACGCATTCCACTCGGCGATGATGGATCCGGTGCTGGATACCTTCCGCGCCGAAGTGGCCGGCATTGCGCTGCATGCGCCGAAGCTGCCGATCATTTCCACCGCCACCGGGCTGCCGCTTTCCGATGAGGAAGCGACCTCCGCGGCGTACTGGACTCACCACCTGCGCAATACGGTGCGCTTCTCACCAGCGCTGCTACATGCCCTGGAAGAAGCCACCCTCGCGTTCGTCGAAGTCGGCCCGCGCAGCAGCCTGACCCAGCTGGGCCGGCAGCATGCGCAGGCGCGCGGCCGCACGTTTATCGCCAGCCTGGGTGATAACGCCGGTGAGGAGCGTGCCGCCATGTTGAACGCCGCCGGTGGTCTGTGGGCGGCGGGCGTGCATGTCGAGGTGGATGCGTTTGACCACCGTGAGCAGCGCCGCCGCGTTCGTCTGCCGACGTATCCGTTTGAGCGGAAGCGGCATTGGGTGGAGGCACGTACGCCTGCGTCCGTGACGCCTATTGCGGCTGCGTTGCCTCTTTCGCCGGTTGTCGCCGGTGAAGCTGGCGGATCGCGAGCGAAGCTCGCTCCTACAGAAAGCTTCGCCACCACCATCGAAACCAAAACCCTTCCTTCTTCGCCCCAGTCCTTGGAGCAGGCCATGCCCGCAGCCACATCCCATCGCCCACAGCGCCTCGTTACGGAACTCGTCGCCCTGTTCGAGGATGTCTCGGGTACCGAGCTTGAGAACATCGACCCGGGTGCGAACTTCGTGGAGCTGGGGCTCGATTCGCTCTCGCTCACCCAGGTGGCGTTGCAGCTACAGAAAACCTATGCCCTGAAGATCACCTTCCGCGAGCTGATGGATGGGTGCTCTTCGTTCGAGCGCCTGGCGGCGCATATCGATCGTCTCCTGCCGGCGGATACCGCGCCGGCGGCACCCCTGGCCGTGCCGGCACCTGCCGCACCGGCCATGGCGGCAGCACCGGTCGCGCCTATCGCGGCCAGTGGTGGCTTGATCCAGGACGTGATCGCGCAGCAGATGCAGATCATGCGGGATCAGCTGGCGTTGCTGTCGGGCGCTGCTGCCCCGGCTGCGATTCATATTCCGGCACCGGCGGTCATGCCGCAGGTGCCCGTGGACACCGCGTCGTTGGCGGCGCAGCCGACGGCCAACGCAGCGAATGATACGGAAGAGGCCGCCCTCGCCCACACCACCTACGACGTCAAAAAGGCCTTCGGCGCCATCGCCCGCATCCACACGGCGGGTGGCACGGAGTTGAGCAACCGCCAGCGCGCGCGCCTGGATGCGTTCATGCGCCGCTATATCGAGCGCACCAAGCTTTCCAAGGCCTACACCACCGAACACCGTGGCCACCTGGCCGATCCGCGCGTGGTGAACGGCTTCCGCCCGCTGCTGAAGGAAATCATCTACCAGATCGTGGTGGAACGCTCGAAGGGCCCGAAGGTGTGGGACCTGGATGGCAATGAATACGTCGATGCGCTGAACGGCTTCGGCATGAACCTGTTCGGCTGGCAGCCCGATTTCGTGCTGGATGCCGTGCGCGCCCAGCTCGATGCCGGCTATGAAATCGGCCCGCAGCACCCGCTGGCAGGCACGGTGGCAAAGCAGGTCTGCGACCTCACCGGCTTCGACCGTGCTGCACTTTGCAACACTGGCTCAGAGGCGGTGATGGGCTGCGTGCGCGTGGCACGTACCGTCACGGGCCGCGACACGCTAGTGATCTTCACCGGCTCGTACCACGGCATCTTCGATGAAGTAATCGTGCGCGGCACCAAGAAGCTGAAATCGGTGCCGGCCGCGCCGGGCATCCTGCGCAACACCTCCGAACACGTGCTGGTGCTCGATTACGGCACCCCGGAATCGCTGCAGATCATCCGCGAGCGTGCGCATGAGATCGCCGCGGTGCTGGTGGAACCGGTGCAGAGCCGCCGCCCGGATTTCCAGCCGGTGGAATTCCTGCAGGAACTGCGCGCCATCACCGAAGAAGCCGGCTCGCTGCTCATCTTCGATGAAGTGGTTACCGGCTTCCGTTCCCACCCGCGCGGTGCCCAGGAGGTGCTGGGGATCGATGCGGACATGGCCTCGTACGGCAAGGTCGTCGGCGGAGGCTTCCCGATCGGCGTCATCGCTGGCAAGCGGCGCTTCATGGATGCGCTGGATGGTGGCGACTGGCGCTTCGGGGATGCCTCGGTCCCGACGGTCGGCGTCACCTACTTCGCCGGCACCTTCGTGCGCCACCCGCTGGCCCTGGCCGCCGCGCACGCGGTGCTCACCCACCTGGCCAACGAAGGCGCGCAGCTGCAGTCCACGCTCAACGCCAAGGTCACCGCCATGGCCGACGACATGAACGCGTTCTGCGCGAATGTCGGCGCCCCGATCAAGGTGGTGCACTTCGCCTCGGTGTGGAAGACCACCTTTACCGAAGACCACCCGCTGCAGGACCTGCTGTTCGCCATGATGCGCAGCCGCGGTATCCACATCCTGGATAACTTCCCCTGCTTCTTCACCACCGCGCATCGTGAGGAGGACTTTGCCGCCATCACGAACGCGTTCCGCGAATCCATTCTTGAAATGCAGGAAGCGGAATTCCTGCCGCGCCACCGCGAGGTGGCCGCCTTCGATCCGAACCACCCGCCGGTGCCTGGGGCCCGGCTGGGCAAGGATCCCGACGGCCAGCCCGCGTGGTTCGTTCCTAACCCGGATGCGCCGGGCAAGTACCTGAGGGTTACCGCATGACGCCCAACGAGCTGGCCGCCGCCACGGCGGTCGACTACGACCCGTTCGCCGGCGCGCCTGTCGCGCACCTGGTGCCGACGACGGAACCGCAACGCGAGGTGTGGCTGGCATCCCGGCTGGAGCCGGAAGCCTCGCTGGCGTACAACGAGGCGATTGCCATCAACCTGAAGGGCTTGCTCGACGTGCCGGCCCTCGAAGCGGCACTGCAGGCGATCGTGGAGCGCCACGAGGCGTTGCGCTCCACCTTCAGCGGCGATGGCGAAAGCCTGTTCATCGCCGAACACGTGAGCGTGCCCATCGCATTCCACGACCTGGGCCTGTTGGCCCCGTTCGAAAGCGATGCCCGCCTGATGGCGGCGTACTCGCGCATCGTCACCACCCCGTTCGATCTGGAGCACGGCCCACTGGTCCGCGCCGAGTTGTTCAAGCTCGCCGCCGATCGCCACATCCTGACCATCGCCGCCCACCACATCGTGTGCGACGGCTGGTCGTTCGGCGTGATCGTTCGCGATCTTGCCGCCCTTTACGCGCAGCGCACCGGCCAGGGCCCCGGCCCGGCCGCCGCGCACGCGTTCTCGAACTTCGCGTTGGCCGAAGCCACGCACGCCGGTACGGGAACGGCACGGGAAGACGAACAGTACTGGCTAGCCCGCTTTGCCGGCACGGCCCCAGCGCTTGACCTCCCCACCGACCGCTCGCGTCCGCGCCGCCGTACGTTTACTTCACGGCGCGAAGACCGCACCCTGGATGCCGCCGAGGTCGCTGCCATCAAGCGCCTCGGCGCATCCCACGGCGCCAGTTTCTACGCCACGCTGCTTACCGGCTTCGCCCTGTTGCTACGCCGGGTAGCCGGACAGGACGATGTGGTGATCGGCATCCCGACCGCCGGGCAGGCTGCCGAGGGCCTGGATACGCTGGTGGGCCATGCGGTGAACGTGCTGCCGCTGCGCGCGCGTATCGACGACGCGGCCAGCTTCGGCGCCACGCTCGGCAGCGTGCGTAACGACCTGCTCGATGCGTTTGAGCACCAGCGCTACACGCTCGGCAGCCTGCTGCCCAAGCTCTCGATGACCCGTGACCCGTCGCGCCTGCCACTGGTGAGCGTGCTGTTCAACCTGGATGCCGTGCTCGATGAAAGCACCGTGCGCTTCCCGGGCCTGCGTTTCAGCGTGGATGCCATTCCCCGCGAATACGAAAACTTCGAACTGTTCATCAACGCCGTGCAGGTGGATGGCGCGCTGCGCCTGGAATGCCAGTACAACGCCGATCTGTTCGAAGGCGCCACCGTGCAGGGCTGGCTGGATGCGTACGCCACGCTGCTGCGCGACGCCGCACGTGACCCGGCCGAACCCGTGGCGAAGCTCGCCGTGGTTTCCGATGCCGTGTATCGCGAACTGGCCGCACTGCAACCCGCGCCGACGCCGTTCCCCGAACTGCGCCTGGCCCACGAATACTTCGAGCAACAGGTGGACCGCGCGCCCGAGCGCGCCGCCGTGCGTTATGCCGACCGCTCGCTGACCTACGCCGCGCTGGAATCGCGCGCCAACCGCATCGCCAACAGCTTGCGTGAGCGTGGCATCGGCCACGGCGCGCTGGTGGGCATCTCGCTTGCCCGCGGCCTGGACATGGTCGCCGCCGTGCTGGGTGTCATGAAGTCGGGCGCGGGCTACGTGCCGCTGGACCCGGCCTTCCCCGCCGATCGGCTTGCCTTCATGGCCGAGGACGCGGCACTGGCCGCACTGGTCGTGGATGACGATACGCCGCTCTCGTTCGCATTCGATGCGAGCCGCGTCCTCGCCCTCAACAGCGATGAAGTGGTGCATGCCTGCATCGAGCGCCCCGAGCGCAACCGCAAGGCCGCCACGCCCGATTCCGTCGCGTACGTGATCTTCACCTCCGGTTCCACCGGCCGGCCGAAGGGCGTACGCGTACCGCACCGCGCCGCGGGCAACTTCCTGACCAGCATGCAGCGCGTGCCGGGCATCGCCCCGGATGATCGCCTGGTGGCGGTCACCACGCTTTCGTTCGATATCGCCTTCATGGAACTCATGCTGCCGCTCACCAGCGGTGCCGAGATCGTGATCGCCGGCCGCGACGATGTGCGCGATGGCGCACAGCTGCGTCACCTGATCGAAGAAAGTGATGCCACGATGATGCAGGCGACGCCTGCGGGCTGGCGCCTGCTGGTGGACGCCGGCTGGCATGGCCGCCCGGCGTTCCGCGCTGTTTCCGGCGGCGAGCCGCTGCCGGTGGACCTGGCCGAAGGCCTGCTCGATCGCTGTGGCGAAGTGTGGAACGGCTATGGCCCGACCGAGACCACGGTGTATTCCACCTACTGGCGGGTTTCCGATCCGCGCGAAGGTATCTACATCGGCCGCCCCATCGCGAACACCACCGTGCATATCCTCGATGAGCAGGGCAACCATTGCCCGCTCGGCGTGCCTGGCGAAATCCATATCGGCGGCGCCGGCGTGACCCTGGGTTACCTGGAGCGCCCGGACCTTACCGCCGAGCGCTTCGTGGCCGATCCGTGGTCGGAGACGCCGGACTCGCGCATGTACAAGACCGGTGACCGCGGCCGCTGGCTGGCCAATGGCATGCTGGAACACCTGGGCCGCCTGGATTTCCAGGTAAAGGTGCGCGGCTACCGCATCGAACCGGGCGAGATCGAATGCGTACTGGCCGATGTGCCGGAAGTGGCGCGCGCCGTGGTGATTGCCCGCGAAGACCGCCCGGGCGATGTGCGCCTGGTGGCTTACGTGGTCGCACGCGACGGCATGTCGCTGGATGAGGACATGCTACGCGGCCGCCTGCGTGCGCGCCTGCCGGATTACATGGTGCCGCAGCACATCATGCTGATGGAGGCCATTCCGCTGCTGCCCAACGGCAAGATCGACCGCAAGAGCCTGCCGGCGCCGATGGCCCATTCGCTGGCCGAGACCGGCGAGCGGATCGCCCCGCGCAATGACGACGAACGCCGCGTTGCTGCCGCCATGGAAGCGGTGCTTTGCCTGCCTGACCTGGATGTGCGCGACGACTTCTTCGCCCTCGGCGGACACTCGCTGCTCGCCGCGCAGCTCACCGCGAAGCTCAACCGCGAGTTCAACGTCACGCTTTCGTTCCGCACGTTGTTCGATGCGCCCACCGTTGAACAACTCGCCGCCGCCATCGGTTCGCAGGTGGCGACCGGTAACACGCCGGCCGCCGAGCCCATCATTCACCGCAACGACACCGAGCAGGACCACGCACCGCTCTCGCTCATGCAGCGCCGCCTGTGGGCACTGGAGAAGATGCACCCGGGCCGCGTCACCTACAACGCCCCCTCGGCGCACCGCCTGCGTGGCACGATGGATGAGCACGCCTTCGACATGGCCTTCCAGGCCCTGATCCAGCGCCAGCCGAGCATGCGCACCGCGATCCGCGATCTCGGCAGCGACGTGATGCAGGTGGTGCAGGCGCAACTGACCTACCCGCTGTTTCCGGCCGAAGACCTGAGCCACCTGCCGCCGGAGGCGCGCGAAGAGCGCCTGATGGCGCGCCTGCGCGAGCTCACCGATACGCCGTTCGACCTGGGTACCGCGCCGCTGTTCAGCGCGAAGCTGTTCAAGTTGTCGGATAGCGAACACGCCATGTTCTTCATGCCGCACCACATCATCTGGGACGGCTGGTCGTTCGATATCTTCTACAACGAGCTCTCCGCGCTGTACCGCGCCTTTACCGCCGGGCAGCCCTCGCCGCTCGCACCGCTGCCGGTCACCTACGGCGATTACGCCGAGTGGCACGCGCACTGGCTCGAATCGCCGGCGTTCCAGACCCAGCTTTCGTTCTGGCGCGATCGCCTGACCCAGGTCGGCGATGTGCGCGCCCTGCCGACCGATTACCCGCGCCGCCCCGGCATGTCGGGCCTTGGCCGCACCGAATGGATCCACGTCTCGCGCGAGCACACCGATGCGATGCACGACGTGGCCCGCCAGGCCGATGCCACGCTCAACATGACCCTGCTGGCCCTGTACTTCGCCATGCTCTCCAGCTCCGCCGGTCAGCGCGACCTGGTCGTCGGCACACCGGTGCGCGCGCGCAACCAGACCGAGGTCGAATCGGTCATGGGCTACTTCAACAACCTGTTGCCGCTGCATGTGCATGTCGACCCGGGCCTGTCGTTCCTGGAGTTCGTGCGCCACGTGAAGCGCACCGCCATCGATGCGTTTGGATGCCCGGATGTGCCGCTGGAATACCTGCAGCGCGAGTTGAAGGTCGGCCACGGCGCGGGCGCCACGCTGTACCAGGCACTGTTCTCATTCCAGGATGCCCGCCAGCGTGCAATCGACTGGGGCGGCCTGGACCACGAGCAGATCCTGCTGTTCCAGAGCGGCGCTACCGAAGACCTGGGCATGTGGTTCCTGGAAAGCCAGCGCGGCATGGTCGGCGGCGTCACCTACAACGCCGACCTGCTCCAGGCCGGTACCGCCCGGCTCATGCGCGAGCGCTACCTGGACATGATGCACGTCGTGTCGCAGAACCCGTCTATCGCGGTGGGCCAGCTCACCGCGGCCAGCACGCTGGAACGCGACCGCATGCGCACCTGGAACGCGGGTTGCGGTGGTTCACCGCTGCCGGCCGACCTGTTCGCCATGGTGGATACCCAAGCCTCGATCACGCCCGATACCACCGCCGTGAAACATGGCCTGCGCAAGCACACCTACGCCCAGCTCGTCGGCGAAGCCACGCGCATGGCCACGCTGCTGCGTGACCGTGGCGCGGGCAATGGCGCTGTGGTCGGCCTTTGCGTCGAACCCGGCTTTGATCGCCTCGCGGGCCTGCTCGCCATTGGCCTTACCGGCAGCACCGCGCTCCTGCTTGATCGCGCCGACCCCACCGCGCGCCTGCGCGATATCGTCACCGACGGCCGCATGACCGTGCTGGTGGGCGATTCGGCGCTGGAAGCCGCACTGGACTGGCCGCGCGCCTGCGCCTTGTGGCTGGATGCCGACCATGCCGAACTGGAAGGCACGGTCGGCGATGCCAGCACCTTCGAAAAACGCGCCTGCGCTGAATCCCCGGCTATCGCCTTCCATGTGCCCGGCCCCGACGGCCGCGCGCATGGCGCCTCGCTCTCGCACACCGCCATCGCCGGCATGGTGCACGGGCTGGCCGAAGCGCTCGCCATCGATGCCGGGCAATGCATCAGTGGTGATGCCATGCCATCCGACCCCATGTCGGTGATCGAACCGCTGCTCGCGCTGAGCTGCGGCGCTACCTGGGACGTGCAGGAACCGCACGGCCTCGCCCATGGCGAGCTGGCTGACCTGGATTGCTTCATCGCCTCGCCGGAAACCTGGAACGCGCTGTTCGACCAGGGCTGGGCCGGTGATGGCCAGCTGCGTGCCGCCATGCTCGGTGGCACGCCTACCCAGGACACCGCCTCGCGCATCGCCGATGCCACGGCGGGCCTGTGGACGCTGTTCGGCGATGCGATGACCGCGCCGGTCGCCACCTGCGGCCGCGTGGAACGCGCGGCCGATGCGCTGCACGCGGGCAGCCCGATCGGCAGCAACGAACTGTGGATCCTCGATAGCGACGGCGAGCCCTGCCCGATCGGTGCGACCGGTGAGGTCGCCATCGCCGGCACCGCG
Source organism: Luteibacter sp. 621 (assembly GCF_050435445.1). Lineage (NCBI taxonomy): Bacteria > Pseudomonadati > Pseudomonadota > Gammaproteobacteria > Lysobacterales > Rhodanobacteraceae > Luteibacter > Luteibacter sp. 621. Next base: position 10,608 of record NZ_JBNDKI010000027.1, read on the forward strand.
CTGTCGCAGCGCTTCGGCACACGTGCCACCGCCGACCATGCCAGCAACGATGAACACCTGCTGCGCACCGGCTACCGCGGCCGCTGGCTGGCCGATGGCCAGGTGCAGGTGCTGGATCGCGATGACCGCCGCATCCGTCGCCAGGGCCTGGATGTGGAACCGGCCGCCGTGGATGCCGTGCTGCTGACGCAGACCGGCATCGTCCGCGCACTGGCCGTGCCACGCACCAACCGGCTGGGCGAACAGCGTATCGATGCTTATGCGGTCGCCGCACCCGGCTTCCAGCTCGACCTGGAAAGCCTGCGCGCCACGCTGGCGGCCCAGCTGCCGGCGTGGTCCATGCCAGCCCACCTGATGCTGCTCGATGCCATGCCGCTGCTGCCCACGGGTGAGCCCGATATCGATGCGCTGCCGCTACCCGAGGAGCGCACCGCGTTCCAGCAAGCGGAAGGCCCGAGCACCGAGCCGGCTACGGAAAGCGAGCGCCTGCTCGCCAGTGTGTGGCACGAACTGCTCGGCATGAGCCGCGTGCGTACCAGCGATAACTTCTTCGACGTAGGCGGCCACTCGCTGCTGGCGGTGGACATGGCGCAACGCGTGCAAAAGCTGACCGGTATCCAGATGAACCTGCTGGATATCGCCAACGGCACGCTGGGCACCCTGGCAGCCGACCTGGCCATGGCCACGCCTACGGCGCCACCGACTGCCAAACGCGGCGGCCTGTTCGGCAGGCTGTTCGGGCGCGGCTGAGTTGCGACGTCATCAAAAGGGGGAGACGCCATGACACATATCGCCTGGTTGGCCTGTTGGGCCTCGGCGCTGCTCCTGGCCCACGTCTTCGTGGGCTACCCGCTGCTGATGGCGCTGTGGGCGCGCCTGCGCCCGCGGCCGGTGGCGCGCGGTTCATGGCTGCCCACGGTGAGCATCGTGGTGGCCGTGCATGATGGCGAGCGCTACATCCGCACCAAGCTGGCCAACCTGCAGGGCCTGGATTACCCGCCGGAGCTGATCGATATCGTGCTGGCCTGCGATGGCTGCCACGACCACACCGTGGCGATCGCACGGCGTAGCACCGATGCGCGCCTGACGGTGCTGGATTTCCCGAACCGCCGTGGCAAGGCCGCGTGCGTGAACGATGCGGTGGCGCTCACCCGTGGTGAAGTGTTGTTGATGACCGATATCCGCCAGCGGCTTTCCCCCTGTGCGCTGAAGGAACTGGTCGCCAACCTCGCCGATCCCGAGGTGGGCGCCGTGGGCGGGGAGCTGCACATGGAAAACGTGCGCACCGGCTTCGCCCAGGGCGTGGATTTCTACTGGCGTTACGAGAAGCTGATCCGGCATGCCGAGAGCACCGCCGGCTCCATGATCGGCGTGACCGGCGCGATCTACGCTATTCGCCGCTCGCTGTTCAAACCGCTGCCGCCCGGCACCGTACTGGATGATGTGCTGGTGCCCATGCGCGTCGCCGCGCAAGGCAAGCGCGTGGTGTTCGAACCGCGCGCCATGGCCTGGGACCAGCCCTCGCAGGAACCCGAGGCCGAGCGCCGGCGCAAGATCCGCACGCTGGCCGGCAATTTCCAGCTGCTGCAGCTCGCGCCGTGGCTGCTTTCGCCATTCCGCAATCCGCTGTGGTTCTGCTTCATGAGCCACAAAGTGCTGCGCCTCATGGCCCCGTGGCTGATCGTGACGCTGTTCCTCAGCACCGGCTTCCTGTTCAACCGGCACCCCATGTACGCCCTGGCCTTCTGCGGCCTGGGCCTGGGTGCGGCCCTGGTCGGGGCGGCGCGCGTCCGCCCGCGCCTGGGCACGTGGATGCCGGCACGCATCGCCGTCGCCTTCTTCTATCTCAACCTTTTCGCGGCGCAGGCCCTGCTGGCCTTCGCCCGTAATCGCAGGCTCCACCTATGGTGATCGACATGAATGGACGTGGCGCTCCGGGTATCCGTGGCCGGCTTGGCGAGTTGTGTTACGCCAGTGGCTTGTTGCATTCGCTGCAGCGCGTACGCTCGTGGATCCATCGCGACCTGCGCATCCTGGCGTACCACCGGGTGATGCCCCTGCCGGACCCGGAAACGTACGAGTTCGACATGGAGCTGATCAGCACGCCGCCGGATGAATTCCGCGAACAGATGCTGCGCCTGAAGCGGCATTTCCGGCCCATGCGCCTGACCGACATCGTCGCGGCGCTGGATGCCGGCGAAGCGCTGCCGCCGGATACCGTGGCGGTGACCTTCGACGACGGCTACGACGATAACTACCGCGTGGCCGCACCCATCCTGGCTGATGTGGGCGTCCCCGCCACGTTTTTCGTTTCCACCGGCCATATCGATACCGGCACGCCGTACTCGTACGACTGGCTGGTGCACATGATCCTTATGACGAAGGCACCGCGGCTGGTGTTGCCCGAACTAGGTATCGATGTGCCGCTGCCGCCGGAGCGCCTGCTGCGCCGGCGTATCGCCGGCAACGTGCTGCTGCGCATGAAGTGGCTCGATGCGCATGGCCAGAGCGCCATGACCGAACGGCTGGAGCAGGCATGGGATATGCCCTCGGCCGGTGCCCGGCCGGTGGATTGCCGCCCGATGACCTGGGACCAGGCGCGGGAGATGGAAGCCGCCGGCATGGAGTTTGGCTCGCACGGCGTGCACCACCGCATGCTGGCCCGCCTGCCCATCGAAGAAATGGAAGCGGAGATCCTGCAGTCCAAGCGCACCCTGGATCGGGAACTGCGTAACCCGGCGGTGCTCATGTCGTACCCGGTGGGGGGCGACCGTGCCTATAACGAGGCGGTGATCGCCGCCACGCGCAAGGCGGGTTTCCAGTTGGCCTGCAGCTATATCTGCGGCACCAACCCCGAGCCCTCCGAAAACCGCTATTCGCTGTACCGCCTGCCGGTGGAGGCCAACATGGGCCCCGGCTGGTTCGCGGCCATGCTGGCCCTTCCCCAGCTGATGAGCTACCCCACCGCGGCCCACGAAGCACATGGACCGCAGGAGCAGGCATGTTCCTCCTGATCCTCCTGTATGTCGTCCTCACCATCATCCGCCCGCAGGATTACATCCCCGGGCTGGACCTGGTGCCGATCCTGCCGGTCGTGCTGGCCCTGGCCTTCTTCGCGTGGCTGGGCTCGAGCCAGAAGACCTTCGAGGCCCCGCAGTTCATCATCCTGCCCTGCTTCCTGCTGATCCTGATGATTTCCCAGGTGACCAACGGCTGGACCGGCGGCGCCCTGGATGAGCTAGCCCACTTCGGCCCCGTGGTCATCGCCTTCTTCGTGCTGGGCGCCTCCTGTACCACCCAGAAGCGCGTGCGTATCGCGATGGCGGTGATGGTGGCCTGCGCCGCCGTGCTTGCCCTGCATGGCGTGGAGCAGGCGCGTACGGGCATGGGCTGGACCGGCATTCCCATCGGCGAAGGCAACCGTATCCAGTACGTGGGCATCTTCAACGACCCGAACGACCTGGGCCTGCTCTTCGCCGCCACGCTGCCCATGGCGGTGTTTTTGGGCCGGCGCGGCGCGCCAGGACGCCTGCTGTGGCTCGCCTGCGCCGTGCTGCTGCTGTATGGCACCTACCTGACCAATTCGCGTGGCGCCCTGCTGGCGGTGCTTGTCGTGGCCGGCTGCTACATCTGGTACCGCAAGGGCATGGTGGTGGCCGGTACGCTGGGCGTCATCGGCCTGGTCGGCCTGAAGCTGCTTTCCTCCCGCATGGATGAGCTGGATGCGGGCGAGGAATCGGCCGCCGGCCGCGTGGATGCCTGGTACGCGGGCCTGGAGATGTTCCGTGATAGCCCGCTGTTTGGCGTAGGCCCGGGCAATTTCACCGAGTACAACGAACTCACCGCACATAACTCGTTCGTGCTGGTACTCGCCGAAACCGGGTTCCTGGGCTTTGTCCTATGGCTTGCCTTTGTAGGCTATGGCTTCTGGATGATGTTGACGATCGTCCGGCATCCGCATACTGCCGCCAACGAACCGGGGCGTGAGGCGGAATGGGCAATGGAACGGCAACTGGCCCTGACGCTATTGCTCTCGCTGTGCGGGCTGTTCGCCGCCGCGTTCTTCTTAAGCCGCAGCTACATGGTGGTGCTGTACCTGATCGCCGCGGTGGTGGCCGGCCATTACGTGGGTGCCCGGCGCCGCTGGCCGGAGCTGCCCGCCTTCCGTTTCTCACGCGATGGCTGGCGCTGGGTCCCGGCCGCCTTCGCAGGCGTCGCCGGCCTGTTCGTGCTGGTGGCCGTGCTGCTGCGAACCCAATGAGCCTATACGAGCCCCTGCTGCGCAACGTGTTGTGGCCCGCCTACGAGGGTGGCCTGCGCCGTCGCGATACGCCGCGCTACCTGCGCGAATACGCGCAGACACAGTGGCTCTCGGCCGATGAAATCCGTGCGCTGCAGTTCAAGCGCTTCAAGGCCCTGCTCGACTGGTGCCAGCGCGAGGTGCCGTTCTACCGGGAGCGCTGGGCGCAGATGGGCCTGTCGCCGGCGGATATCCGCGAGCCGGCCGACATTGCCCTGCTACCGGTGCTGACCAAGGCTGATATCCGAGAGAACGCCGATGCGTTGAAGGCCGACTCACTGAAGGATTCCCTTGCGTTTAAAGCCACCGGTGGCTCCACCGGTGAGCCGCTGCGTTACGGCTACACCCGCGAAAGCAACGATCGCCGCGTGGCCGTGATGTGGCGCGGCTACGGCTGGGCAGGTTCACGCATGGGCCGGCGCACGCTGTTCCTGTGGGGTGGCGCGGTCGGCGAGCCCACGGCGGCGCACCGCTTCAAGGATCGCGTGTACAACACCGTATTCACGCGCAAGTTGCTCAACAGCTTTGCGATGACCGAAGCGAACCTCGCCTCGTATGCCGACGCGATGGATGCGTACCGCCCGGAAGTGATCGTGTCGTACGTCGGGCCGCTGGTTCGCCTGGCCCAGTACCTGATTGCCGAGGGCCGCCGTGTCGCTCGCCCTGCCTCGATCATCGGTGCTGCCGAGGCGTTGCATCCGTTCCAGCGTGATCTTATCGAGCGCGCGTTCGGTGGCGCGCCGGTGTTCAACACCTATGGCTGTCGCGAATTCATGCTCATCGCCTCCGAATGCGAACACCGCGACGGCCTGCATGTGAACGCGGACCACCTGCTTGTCGAAACGCTGGGCATGGATGGCAAACCCACCCACCACGGCAGTGGCGAGGTGACGATCACCGATCTGTTCAACTATGGCATGCCGTTCATCCGCTACGTTAACGGTGACATGGCCACGCACTTCCACGGGCAGTGCGCCTGCGGCCGCGGCCTGCCCCTGCTGGCCAGCGTGGATGGGCGCAAGCTGGATGCCATCCGCACCCCGGCCGGCCACGTGCTTCCCGGCGAATTTTTCCCGCACATGCTGAAGGACGTGCCAGGCCTGGCCCGCTTCCAGCTTGTGCAACGCCAGCTCGATCGGCTGGACCTCTCCATCGTGCGCGGCCAGGGCTTCGACGACGCGTCGCTTGCTTACATACGGCGTGAAGTGGCGAAGGTACTGGGCGACAGTGCGCAGTTGCACTGCCATTTCGTCGACGACATCCCGCTTACCCGGAGCGGAAAGCTGCGTGTCACCGTGTCGGAGCTGGAACCGTGAACATCACCCACGTCGTCGAAAACCTTAACCGCGGCGGCCTGGAGCGCATGGTCATCGACCTGGTGACCCAGCAGCACCGCGAAGGCCACAAGGTGCAGGTGGTGTGCCTGTTCGAGCGCGGCGCCATGGCGACCGAGCTGGAGATCAAGGGTATCCCCGTGCGCGCCTGCGAGAAGCGCACTGGTATCGACCTGCGCGCCGTCGGCCGTGCCCGCGAGTTCATCGCTAGCCACCGCACCGAAGTGCTGCATACCCACAACGCCGTGGCGCACTACCAGGCCGTGCTGGCCACCGCTGGCATGGGCATCCGCCAGGTGGTGAACACCCGCCATGGCATGGGCGCCACGCGCAAGCCGGGGCGCCGTGAATGGCTGTTCCGCCGCGCCATGTCGGCCACGGATGCGGTCGTGGCCGTGTGCGAAGCCGCGCGCCGCGATGCGGTGAGCCGCGGCATGTTCCCTGCACGCAAATGCTGCGTGGTGCCGAACGGCATTCGCCTGGATGGCTTCGATGTCGCCAACGATGTGATGCACGAGCGCCTGGCCCGATTAATCAACGTGCCTTCGCGAACGCGCATCATCGGCACCGTCGGCCGCCTCAACTGGGCGAAGGACCAGGCCAGCCTGATCCGCGCGTTCCGTGCCGTGCGCCACCACCGGCGCGATACCGTACTGGTACTGATCGGCGATGGTGAGTTGCGCGAGACCTTGCGCGCCTGCGCCTACGATGAAGGCATCGCGGGCTGCGTGCATTTCCTCGGCGACCGGGATGATGTCCATGAATTGCTGCAGGGCCTTGACCTTTTCGTGCTCTCCTCGGTGACCGAAGGCTATTCCATGGCCTTGCTGGAGGCCTGCGCCGCCGGCCTGCCGATTGTCGCCACCGATGTGGGTGGCAACGCGGAGATCGTGCGTGATCGCGCCACCGGCCGACTGGTGCCTGCCTGCGATGCCCCTGCGCTGGCCGATGCGATGCTCGAGATGCTGCACGCTTCGCAGCAAGCTTCCGCCTTTGGCCGCGCCGCACGCACGTGGGTCGAGGAGAACGGTTCGCTGCAGGCGATGACCGCCCGCTACACCCGGCTGTATTTCGGCGACCTTGAGGCGCTGCCGTGAAGATCCTGGTGCTCACCAACCTGTTTCCCACACCGTGGGATCCGCGCCGGGGCACCTTCAACCGGCAGCAGTTCCAGCGCCTAGGTGAGCGCCACGAGGTGGATGTGCTCACCGCGGTGGATTTCCGCGAGCGCATGGCCGGTGCTCGCGGCCAGGTGCACGTGCCAAACGTGAAGCGCGACCATTTCACCTTCTACCACCCACCGGGCATCGGCCGGTTTCTCAACGCGCTGTGCTACGTGGCCTGCGTAATGTGGCAGCGCGGGCGCGAGCTGCGCCGCGCGTGTTACGACGTGATCCTGGCCAGCTGGGCTTACCCGGATGCCGCGGCGGCCGCGTGGATCGCCCATCTTCTGGGCGTGCCCTATGTGGTCAAAGTGCATGGGAGCGATCTGAACGTACAGGCTTTGTCACGCCTGCGCCGGCCGCAGATCCGGCATGCGCTGCGTGGTGCGGGTGCCGTGCTGGCGGTGAGTAAGGCGCTGGCGGCCAGGGCGATCGAGATCGGCGCTGATCCCGATGTGGTCGAGACCATCTACAACGGTGTGGACGGCCGCATGTTCCGCCGTGGCAACCGCGCCGCCGCGCGCGAGCGCCTCGGCCTGCCACTGGATGAACCCATCGTGCTGTATGCCGGCAACCTGAAGAACAGCAAGGGTTGCATGGACCTGATCGAGGCGTTCCCGTTGCTCGCGAAGCAGCGCCGCGATGCGCGGCTGTATTTCGTGGGTGATGGCCCGGACAGCACGGCGCTGGAATCGCGGGCCGCCTCGCTGTGCTGCGCACCGTCGGTGCATTTCATGGGCTCGGTGGCCCATGCCGCGCTGCCCGACTGGTTCCGCGCGGCCGATCTGCTGTGCCTGCCCAGCCACAACGAAGGCGTGCCCAACGTGGTGCTGGAAGCCATGGCCTGCGGTACTCCCGTGGTGGCCACGGCGGTCGGCGGCATCCCGGAAGTGGTGCCCGGCTTCGCCGGCATCCTCGTGCCCGCCCACCACCCCGACCTGCTCGCCGGCGCGCTCAGCGACATGCTGGGCCGCCATGTGGATGGCGAAGCCATCGCCGCCCACGCCACCAGCTTCCGCTGGGAAGACAACATCGACCGCCTCGAGCACATGCTTGAGCGGGTCGCCGGCGCTGCGCCGGCTCACGTGAGTATGAACGCATGATCCGCCGACCCAAGAAACACGAACTGCTGAGCCTGTTCCCCGAGCACCTGCTCATGACCAAGGCCAAGCGCGATAGCACGTGCTACCTCAGCTTCGACGATGGCCCGGAACCGGAGCACACGCCGAAGCTACTGGATGTGCTCGCCCGCCACGGCGTGAAGGCAAGCTTCTTCCTGGTCGGTGAGAAGATCGAGCAGTACCCCGAGATCGTGCAGCGGATCGTGGGCGAAGGCCACATGATTGGCAACCACTCGTACAGCCACTGGTCGTTCCGCAACATGAACCTGCGCAAGCAGCTGGATGAGGTGTACCGCACCGATGCCCTGCTCCGCCTGTTCGATGACCGGCCGCACCACCGCATGCGCCCTCCGCATGGGTACATCGGTGCCCAGTTGCTGATGCACTTTGCGCGGCGTCGCCGAAGCTTTGTTTACTGGTCGTACGACAGCCTGGATTACCAGGACAAGCCGATCGACTGGCTGATCGATCGTTTGCGCAACGATCCGCCGGCCGCGGGCGATATCGTGCTGATGCACGACGACAGCGACAAAGCCGCCGATGCGCTGGATGCGGTGCTGCCGGAATGGCTGGCCCAGGGCATGCGCTTCGATGCACTGCCAGGAAGCACGGCGTGAATATCCTCTACCACCACCGCACGCGCGGCCGCCATGTCGAAGGCGTGCACATCCGCGGCATCGTGAATGCCCTGCGTGAGCTGGGGCACAGTGTCTCGGTCATGTCGTTCCCAGGGGCGGACCCTGAGCGGGAGCATGAGGCACCGGTTTCATCTCGCGCCGGCGCCCCGTCGGCCGGCACGAGCGGGCTGGCCTCGCTGGTGCCCAAGCTACCGGGCGTGGTCTTCGAGATCTTTGAACTGCTCTACAACCTGGTGACGTTCGTGCGCATGTCGCGCGCCTGGCGCGCCGCGCCGCCGCGGCTGGTGTATGAACGTTATTCGCTGTTCCTGTTTGCCACCGTGTGGATGGCGCGCCGGCGCGGCATCCCCATCGTGCTGGAGATCAACGATTCCGCGCTGGTGGAACGGGTACGACCGCTAACCATGCGCCGCCTGGCCCGCCGGGTGGAGCGCTGGTGCTTCCGGCATGCCACTGGGCTGGTCTTCATCTCTACGTATTTCCGCGACAAGGCCGTTGAGGCGTACGGCGATATCGCGCCTTCCGTGATCTCACCCAATGCCGTGGACCTGCCAAGCTTCGATCCCTCGAAGTTCGATCGCGACGCCCTGCGCGCTGCGCGCGGGCTGACCGGCCTGGCCGTATGTGGGCACATTGGGGTGTTCGCACACTGGCATGGCGTGGATGCCTTCGTCGAGGCCATCGCCAACCGGCTGGAGCAGGCCCCGGGGCTCGCGCTGGTGTTCGTGGGTGACGGCAAGACCCTGCCCGCAGTGCGGGAGCTGGTGGCGGCGCGGGGCCTTAGCGACCGCGTGCTGCTCCCGGGGCGCGTGCCGCACGACGAGGTCGCCAGCTGGATCGCCTGCATGGATTACGCCGTGCTGCCCAATTCCAACCACTATGGCTCCCCCATGAAGCTGTTCGAGCTGATGGGCATGGGCGTCGCGGTGGTGGCACCGGACTATGCGCCGGTCGCCGAGGTGATCGCCGACGGGCGCACCGGCTGGCTGTTCCCGCGCGGCGATACCGCCGCCTGCGTGGAACGGGTGCTGGCCCTGGCCAGCGAGGCCCAGGAACGCCGCCGGGTAGGCGCCGCCGCCCGTGACTACATCGCCAGCGAGCGTCAGTGGCGCAACAACGCCGAGCAACTGCTCACCCTCGTGCCCGCGGGAGCCGCCGCATGATCGGTCTTGCCCTCCTCTGCCTCCTGGGCCTGGTGCTGCTGTTTGGCGCTGCCCTTGTCGTTGCCATCCGCGCGCGCAACCTGCAGTACTGGCTGTGGGGTTACCTGACCCGGCGCAAGGCGCCCAAGGTGCAGGGCACCAGGCACGTCCTGTTCTGCTTCGTGGACCACTTCGAGCCCAACTGGGGCCGCGTGGACATGGACCGCCAGCGCCACCGCGTGGATCGCTGGTGCAAGGAATACCGCGAGATGGCCAGCCGACACCGCGATGCGGATGGGCGCCCGCCCCAGCATGGCTTTTTCTACCCGGAGGAAGAGTACGTCGAGGAGCACCTGGAGAAGATCTCGGCGCTGTGTGCCGATGGCTACGGCGAGATCGAGATCCATCTGCACCACGACGACGACACGCCGGACAACTTCGTCGCCACCATCGACCGGTTCAACGCGCTGCTCCACGAGCGCCATGGCGCCCTGCCGCGCGACCCGGTCACCGGGCAGCTCAAGTTCGCCTTCATCCACGGCAACTGGTGCCTTGCCAACAGCCGCCCTGATGGCCGCTGGTGCGGTATCAACAACGAACTGGCGCTGCTGCGCGACCTGGGTTGTTACGCTGATTTCACCCTGCCCTCCGCGCCCAGCGATACGCAGACCCGCACCTCGAACTCGATCTACTACGCGGCGGATAACCCCGGCAAGCCAAAGGGCCATGACACCGGCGTGCCCATGCGCGTGGGTGGCAAGCCCAGTGGCGACCTGCTCATCATCCAGGGCGTGCTTGGTCTGAACTGGAAGAACCGTCGCTTCGGTATCATCCCGCGTATCGAGAATTCCGATATCCGCAAGGGCTGCCCGCCCACCCGCGATCGCGTGGACCAGTGGGTCGATACCGGTATCCACGTGGAAGGCCGCCCCGAATGGATCTTCATCAAGATTCACACCCACGGTACCCAGGAGCGCGACATGGATACGTTGCTCGGCGCTCCGGTCGATGCCATGCACACGTACCTCGAGCAGCGCTATAACGACGGCAGCGACTATGTGCTGCACTACGTGACCGCACGCGAGATGTACAACATCGCCAAGGCCGCCGAAGCAGGCATGACGGGCAACCCAAACCTGTATCGCGACTACGAACTGCCGCGCCCCGCGCATGTTCCAGCCAAACAGGCGGCGCCGGCGGCTGCAGCCATCTAGGACGACAGCGGCTCGCGCGGGATACCCGATTCACCCAGGTCAAAGCGGACCGTGCCCACACCCGAGGGGCTGAGCGTGCCGTGGCGTTCGAGGTCGAACGACACGTCCAGCGTGAACGTCTCCGAGGGCTGCATGGAGGCGAGCCTCAGCACGTCGTCGCACGACACGAGGAAATGCGCGATCGCCTCCCGCCCAACATCCATGCTGCCCAGCGTCATCGGTTCGAACCAGGCATCGCCCAGGCGCAGGCGCAGGCGGTCCCCGGGCTTACACGCCCCACCACCTGACGGGATCGCCACCACCATCTCCGGGATGATGTCGCCTTCGCGAACCACCCCATCGTGGCTTGCCAGCACCACCGGTGCCGGCAGACGCTCCGGCATGTCATGGACTGCCACGTCCAGGGTTACTGATGCACAACGCAGGGCCACATCCCCGCAAGCGCTGCGCACTTCGTACATGAAGTCGACCCGCCCATTCTCGCCGAACTGCTCCAGCATCGGTCGGTTGAACCGGAACGTGAGCGGCGAGTCGCCATGGCAGACGCACATGGAGCCTGCCTTCACCGTGCGATGCAGCCCACGGTGATACATCAGCACCGTGACGACATCACCCGTGCGCAGGCCACGATAGTCCGGCACCACGCCGACCAGTTCCTGCCGCGGCATGGCCAGCAACGCGGCCAGCGACAGACCTTCCTGCAGCATTTCCTCGGGAAACACGATCGGGTTGAGACTGCGCTGCACGGTGCAGCGGAACAGCGCCGTCATACGAATCCTCCAGCCGCGCACGGCGCGGCCCTCGAGCCGGCCGGTTTCGTCGTAGATCAGTTCCTTGACGACTTCGGCGGATTGCTTTTTTTCACGTCGACGTTTCATGGATCACTCCTTGGTCTGCTCCGTTGAAGGAAGTGCCAAGGTACGCGTCACTCGCGTCGGGACCTATCAGGGATGACGCCTGGCTTGCTTCCGTTGGAGCGACAACGCGTGTAGTCCGAGAGAGCGTGCGCCTTTGAAACCGAGCCGGGGCGGCACAACGCCCCGGCCCCAGTCACGCCTGGCTCAAACACACAGAGAGCGACGTCGCCCTCTGCAACGTCGCTTCAGAAGTTCATGCGCATGCCAAGGTTCCCGGACCAGCCCTGGAATCCGTGGTTGCCGAGGAAGTGGCGATACGAACTTTCTCCGAAGAGTTGCAGATGGGACGTCAGGTCGGCGGCGAACCCTGCAGCAACCGAGTAACCGTTTCCCGGTGTACCCGAGGTAAAGCGCTGAGCCAAAGAGCCATCGCCCAGCTGGGCGATCAGGTTTGCACCGCTCCCTGCCGTGCTGTTGAAGGCCAACCGGAGGTAGTGCGACGTCTTACCGGTGAATCGACTGACGGTCGCCCCCACTTCCTGCCTTCCATAACCACCACCGTTGAGACGAATGCGCATCCCGTCGTCCTGGCTGACAGGTGCCCAGTGCCCACTTCGGTAAGACAAGCGCACGTGGGGCTCCACAGACCACGACTCGGAAAGTTGCAACGGCAGCCCCGCCTCGACCGACATGCCGTGCCATCGCCCTCCAAGCGAACCCACAGACGGCCCAACCGGGTTGGTCGCCGCACCACCCCTGATCTTTCGCTCCGATACAAGTCCATCCAGCCATAGGCCGCTACCGTGCTTCCACGTGATCCAGGCCGAGGCACCATTCTCTCGGAGTCTCGTTTCGCTATAGCCATCCGCCGCGCGCGGCCGAATCGTTGTCCGCCCGTGATCCATGGCCCAGCCAGCGCGAAGCGAGCCGTTATCACCATCAAGGGCCACGACCGACCCGCCAAATTGCGTAGAGGTCATGTCTTGATCGAAGCCGAATCCGTACGCCGAGAACCCGCGATTGGAGCGATAGCGTTCGGCGCGCCCGACCTGGCGTACAAACATTTCGCCGCCCAGGGGCCCGGTAAAGCCGGCGTCGCGCAGCTCGCCCATCCGTTGATGCATGCCGTCGTCAAGAGCTTCCGCGAGCGAACTCATTGCTACGGTTGCGGACAGGTAGCTGGCCATCTGCGGAGCAAGCGCCGGCCTCACGCCGATCCCACCACTGCCGCCCCCTGATCCAGAGCCCGGACCACCTGGTTCGTTGGGATCGGGGCCATCCCCCAAGAGTCGGCTCGCCAGACGGTATTCCCAGCCACCTTCGGCCGGTGCCTCGCTGCTACCACTCTCGCTCGGCCCTAGCGCGTGCAAGGCGTACTGGTAAGGCCCAACGACAACATAGCCGCCCTTCAGCCTGAAGGCGTCGGTGCGAGAGGATCCTGCAACCGTCACGACCACCGGACCTTCACGGGGATCGACGCGGCCATCTCCGTTTATGTCGGTGGGCGCACCCGGTCCTGTCGACACGACATCGATAAGGGTAGGCCCAGACGTCACGACGCTGCCGCCGATAGCGATTTGATCGGCCCACGTACCCGAGGTATCCAGGTGAGCATGGAGGCTGATGGTTCCACCGATGCCGTCCAGATCACGTTCAAGCCTCAATACGTTTGGTCCGGCCTCATGGCCAGTGAGATCGATCGTTCCGCCGGAGAGGTTAAGCCGGTGAATCGACGACGCACCGCCTGTCGCCCATAGCGCCCCTGTGCCGACGAATACGTCGGCTGGACCCCATACGCTGCCACGGAGTGTCGACGAATCAGTGAGTCGCAAATTCGCGTGGGCGTCCTTGGCGACCATCACGTTGCCAAGGATTGCAGAATCCGCAACCATAACAGCCAGATGAGCACCCTTCTGCGCCCGCAAAGCGACGCCCGTCTCCGATGCGACAGTCGCCCCCTTTTCGAGCAGGACCGCGACCGAATGAACGCTCGTGCCACTGCCAACGACGTCAATCCCGGGGCCTTCTTTCGCGAGAACGCGGGAAGTCTTTACACGTACCTCACGTTCGTCTGGGCCCGACGGAAAGAGTTCGGTGGAAACGAGGATGCCGGCTGACGCGCCAACAACAGTAGACTCGCCATCAAGCTCTACTTTTCCCCTGCGAAGTATGATGCCCGCGCCGTGCTGTCCCTCGATCATCGACCGGTGCGCCTCGACGGAAGCCCCGGCGGACACATCAATGCCGTTACGTCCGCTCACGATACTATCGACGAAACGGGCACGGGCTCGCTCGCCCTTGCCATCGAGTCCATCGACCTCGCTGACAACGACACCCGCCGCATCACGGCTCATGAAGGTCGACCGCCAGACGTCGATCGTGCCCCCATTCCGGACGGCAAGTGCAGGCAGGCCAATCGCTTCCACCGCGGAATCCTGAGCTCGCACGAATGCGCCATGCGATTGCACGCTCTTGACCCTGGCCCCTTCGAGCAGACTCAGCTCTCCTTTGTAGCCCACGAACCAGCTCTCCGGTTCTGCATGGTCTCCCCGTACCTCGGCCCATTGGCCGGGCGCTACGACGCGGGCAACGGCTGATCCGCTCAAGCTCACCGCAACCACTGATGCGAATGACGCGCCGAGCGCGCTGCAGCGACTTTTTCTTTCCCTTCTTGACATTAACTAGCGTCCACCATCTCACGGTAACCACCGGCCGCAAATTCCGTTCCTCACGACAGCGTGAAGCGGGCAAATTCGACCATGCACCCCGTACGACATCGTGTAGGTCGATTCCCAAGGACGCGTAGGCGTCTTCCAGCCCTCGTGTAGGTGTAGCGCGTTGCTTACATGTCGCCGCGCACCGACGTCTTCGGACCACACCGCGATGCGGCGATTCCTCCCATAACGGCGAGTGCATCGCCGATCCCATGCCAGAGCCTGGATACGGACACTTGCGTCCTTCACCACCGCAAGAGACTTACCCATGCAGCATCGCTCGAACCACCGGCTCGTGACCGCCCCCGTCGTTACTACCTGGGCCTCAGACAGAGACCGGGTAAAGGGTACTTTCAACGCATCGAACGTCAGGGCCGGCCGTGTCACGCCAATCGCGGCGCGGCCACTCATTCCCAGCGCCCTGGATGACGGCCGCACCATCCCCGTCGAAGCACTCGAGAGCGACCTGCTCGTGCAAGCGCCGCTCGTCACGCAACCGGGCTTTGAGACTGTCTCCGGCCACCGTTTCGCGCTTGTCGTCAACGGAGAAGTCGTGGTCGGTTCCGAGGTCGTTGTCGCTGACCCGGTGCCGGCCATGATCGACCTCCACATCCCAAAGAGCGTTCTCGACCAACTCGATGAGATCGTCCACGCCATCGCCTTCCAGGTCACTGCAGGTTTTGGCAAGGTCGCTCGTTCCGAGGAAACCCCCGTTCTCATCGACAGAACGCCAGCGGGCGGCACGTTCCTCCCACGTATCATCTTTTCAGAACGCGTCGAGCTGCTTGGCTTGCCGCTGTCCTACCTGGCAAAGCTTCCGGACATGGCTCTTCCCAGCATTGTTCCGGCATACGCTTACATCAGCGAAGGGGACGTCCTCGACTTCTATGTCCGCACTCGCGGATCAGATCTGAGCATCCATGTCGGAAGTACGCCGCCGTTCGTGGGTCAAGGGCCCACCGAAACGCGCTTTGTGTTCACGTGGGAGATGCTCCAGGCCATTCCGCAGAACGGCGAAATCGACTTTTACTATGTCGTTATCGACCGTGCCGGCAACACTAGCGTCCAATCTCCGTCTACACCGATTCGTGTGCTCATCAAGGACGCCCCGCGCGACATTCCCGCCCCCTTGGTAGCGGGAATGGGGGATGGCCTGGTGACCGAGGGCGACATCAAGCCGCACCTGGAAATCTCCATACCGCAGAGCACTCCTCCGCCGAAAGTTGGGGATCAGGTCGCATTGCGGTTTGCCGATATCGAAATGGCGCCCATCGTGCTTACGGCGAAGGACATCGAGCAGGACCCGATGCTTCACGTTGCACTTCCGTACGATCATGTCTGGTCTGCGCTGGACGATGGCGATCATCCGGAGAAGAAGGTCGTATGCGCTTATGACATTAAACGCCTAGGCATTGGCAGCCCCTCGCTGGAAGCGGACGTGGTCCTCAACCTCGATACGCCGGGTGGGAAAGACCCCGTCCCGTCGACCCCTTTCCACGAGAACCTTGCGAAGCCCGTACTCAGGGGAGCGACTGGATCGGATGACAACGTCATCGACCTTGGCGATATCGGCAAGGACGCTGTCATGGTGGTCGCACAGGCAGGCGGCGATGATGCGTTCTCCATCCGCCATGGCGATGTGATCCATATCCACCTCGATGGGGACACCGTCGGCACGCCGCATTCCGTTTCGAGCGACGCATTCCCACTTCACCTGCCTGTTCCATCAGCCGATCTGAAATCACACGCCGGTACGGCGATCCTTGACATGACGTCGACCGCGCCGTCGGTGATGGCCGCACCCACGTTGTCGCCTCGTCACCACAGCAGGTCGTAACTATCCGGGATGAGACCAGTCTTCCAGGCGGTGGCCTGCCCATGAAGGCTTGTGAGTCGGTCGCCGCAAAGAGGAACTACGACGCTGCCGGCGTTTACGGCGTCGACCTTGTCGATCTGATCCGCGACAAAGGTGTTCTCGTCCGGATTTACGGCTGGCGGAACATCGTAACCGGGGACAGGGTCACCCTCGCATTTGACAGTTACGACGCATGGGATGGTGGCTCGGCGATACCCGAGTGCTCCGGGCATCTGAATCGAACGATCGACGCAGATGACCTCATTCCAAAGGAAGACACGAGCGAGCCAGATGCGCCGACCGTCGTCTTTATCGATCTGACCATCCCGGCCGAGTCCATCGATGGCGTTCGGTACGGGCGAATTGTCCTCAGCTACGCCGTCGAGAACCGAGCGGGCAAGGGCGAATCCTTGACTCGATCTGTGATCACAGAATTCAGAAAGCCGCGTGCATAGATCGCTTAAACAACACGGAGAAATAGAAGCATGAACGAAACAGCACGCCCCCCAATGAAACTTACTCCGCCGTTCATCCCCGCTGCCCTGAAAGGCGGCCTCGGCCATAAAGACCTCGTCGACGATCCGACATCTAGCGTTGTTGTAGGCGTTGGGCCTTGGACCGATTTTTTGCAGGGGGACATCGTG
Source organism: Luteibacter sp. 621 (assembly GCF_050435445.1). Classification (NCBI taxonomy): domain Bacteria; kingdom Pseudomonadati; phylum Pseudomonadota; class Gammaproteobacteria; order Lysobacterales; family Rhodanobacteraceae; genus Luteibacter; species Luteibacter sp. 621. The sequence goes on from NZ_JBNDKI010000027.1 coordinate 27,590, forward strand.
GAGATCTTGCTCGGCCCTGAGAAGGTCTCTTTTGCGGAACGCGCGTATGAAACATCCGACGCACTCGTTCTCCTTATACCCGTTCCGAGTCGAGCGTTCGCCAGCTTCGGGGAGGGCGTAACCCAGGTATGTGCGCGCGTAACTGGCCGCTCACAAAGCTCCGTCTTTGAGTCGCCGCCGCTGGCCGTGCATGTGAAGCTCGGCGTGCCCGGCGGCCTCGACCCTAATCCGGTCACGCCAAACATCAACGAAAACCTTTCGAATCCGGCAGTCACCCCGACCCCCATACCCGATAATCTGGAGGGCGTTGTCGTGACAGTTCCGCCCTATGAAAATATGGCCGTCGGTGACAGGGTGTCGGTGCAGTGGAACCGGATGCTAGTACCCCGGGCGCCGCTCATCGAGAGCGAGGTCGGTAGCGCCGTACAGATTTCGATTGATCGTGACGTCGTGCTTGACGGCGCTGGCGGCGTCATAGATGTCCGCTACCAGGTCCATGACCGGGTAGCGAACTGGTCACACTGGTCTCCCGCTTCATCGGTCGAGATCCCGCCCGATGAAGCAACTGCGCCTCCTGCGCCATGGGTCAAGGGGACCATCGACGAAGACGGACGCGCAATCGACCTTGCCGCTCTCGGCTCTCGCGATATTCACGTGCGTGTGAAGGATCATTCTGGCGAAATGGGTGAGCGCATTGCGGTTCGCTGGGCGGGCCGGACGTCGCTGGGGAAGCCCGTCGTGTTCGAGAGTGAACCGCAAGTACTCGATGGCGTTGGACAGACCCTGGACTTCACTGTCCCTAATCGGAAAGCCAAGGACCTCGCGGGCAGCACCGCATCGGCGAGCTATTCCATTCAGCGTGGGCAACAGGTGCGCCTCCGGTCTCGAGTTCGTCGCGTTGAACTTGTGGGCGCAGATCGTGTACTGGATGCTCCCTCCGTCAAGGAGGCGTCGGACGGTGCCATCGACCTCGGCCGTGTTTTAGATGCGATCCATGTCGTGATCAACGCCTGGGACGGAATCGAGCCGAAAGATCGCTGCTACGTGGAATGGGAGGGGACTCGCGCTGACGGGACTCACACTTACCGGCAGTTCGATGCCTCGGGCAGTGAGCTTGACGCAAACCGGCAGCTGGTTGTCGAAGTGCCCGTCCACGAACTGGAAGTACTGTACGGCGGCCGTGTCCGAATCCGTTATACGGTCGCTCTTCAGGCTGACGCCTGGCACCATGACGGCATCCGGTCCGAACCGTTCATTCACCTTGAGTCGCCCTGGATCTCACTGACGGTCCCGATGCCCGAACTCGCTTTGAGCATCGACTCAACCCCAGCCACCCTCTCCGGCAAGATCACCCGCCTGGTGAAGCGCGTAACTGTCCCGCCTGAGGGAACTTTTATGGCGCGGGTGGCAACCGGCGGCGTACCGCCGTACCGTTACGCGTCGAACAGCGGCGCCGTCGAGGTAGACGAAGCTACTGGGCGTGTCGTTTCGCTGCGCAATGGCACAGCCTTGGTGACCGTCACCGATGCAAAAGGCGCGACCGCGTCGTATCCGGTCACGGTGAGCCATGTAAGTCACCTTGTTGATCTCGATCGACAAGGTGGTTGGGACATCGCTGTATCGCTTGCTGGGCAGCACAAGGCCGGCATTCCTACGCTGGATGACTGGGATGGCATGCGGGCCGCCTATGGCGGCGTCCCTGGCGTCCGCGCCGATGCCGGCTGGAGCAGCGTGCAGGCGGACAAGTTCCACCGCTATGCCGTGTTCCCGAACACGGGGGCCCGCGAAGCGCGTCGGTTCTTTGGCCTGGGCTCCCCCCTGCAAAGCGCATGGATCTGGGTCGTGACGACGCCCACCGTGTAAGGAAGCTGTCGCGCGCCGCAGTCATCGCCGCGCGCGACGCTTCTCCCCACCCAACCTGGAGAATTACGCCATGAACGGCACCGGCACCCGACGCCATTGCCCCTCCCCCTATCACTCCGTCTACTTGCTACCGGCCACGCTGGACAGCGTGCTCGCGGGGTGGATGCTGACAGCCGATGTCCTCCTGCCGCCTTATCCCGGCATGGCGACCGGCGATCGCATCATCGTAGCGTGGGAGGACCGGCTCATCGCCCTTCCGCCGCTTACCGCCGTGCAGGTGGATCAGCCGTTGACGGCTACCATTGACGAGCCCCTGCGCACCCTTACCGCACTGCGCGATGTACGAATCAGCTGGCAAGTACACGACCGCAACGGCCTGTGGTCGGGCTGGGCACCCGCCGTGTATGCACCCTGGCGTTTCGGCGGCCCCTTCGCACCCGCGCCCTGGCCAGAAGGCACCACCGGTGACGATGGCCGAGTCCTTTTGATCGAGCGCTTACAGGCCTCCCACGCCCGCGTGCGCGTCGAAGGCCACGGCGCACTGGTGGGCGATCGCATCACGCTGCACGTCAACGCGACCACGGCGGCCGGCAAGCACGACGCCTGGCACTCCTCATCCGTGCCCATACGTCGCGATGGGCAAACGATCGACTTCGAGGTCCCGGCCGATCTTTTGCGCCGAGCTACCGGCGGCCAATGCCTGATGCAGTACACGATCTGCGCGCCCGGCATGGCGCCTCGCTATTCGATTCGTCGGCGTGTTGAGATCGCCGGCCACGTGGGCCGGTTCGCCGCGCCGCAGGTACAGCAGGCCGACGGCGCCGTACTGGATCCGCTCGCGGCGGCGGGAGGCGCCTATGTGGAGGTTCCCGTGTGGCCAGGCCTTTCAGGTGACGACGAGTGCCAGCTCGTGTGGTTGGGCATGAAGGCCGACGGCGAACCCACCCGCTATGAGGAATCTGCGCTGGGCAGCGAAGCGCGCGACCGCCCAAGCCTCCCCTTCCCGATACCCGGCCCGGAAGTCGCGGAGCTGGATGGCGGTTACGTACGCGCGTGCTACCGGGTGAAGACGTTCGCGAACGTGGAAACCCCGGAAGGCATGCGCCGTGAATGCCTGCATACCCTGGAGTCCGAATGGCTCGACCTTCGGGTGCAGACGGTGAGCGCGCCGCCGGTTATCGCTACCGACGACCTGAACGATCTCACCCAGCGCCCGTTCGACGCACTGAAACGCCCCTTCATCACGTTCATCGCGGAGGGTGGCGCGTGGTACGTCCGTGGCGGCAAGACGGGCATCACGCCCTTCCACGGTGGCACCTTCCTGTGTGCCCACGACGACGTATCCGCGCTACGCATCGTGTTTGCCAAACCGTGCAAATCCGTGCGGTTCGGCTACGGCGCCCTGGGGCCGAATGGCAATGGCTCACCCTTCCAGCTGGATATCCTGGATGCGCACGGCAAAGCACTGGCGGACACGCGGCACCAGGTGCCGGCCACGGGATTGCCGGGGCTTTGGGTACAGCTTGACGCGGCGGATTACGGTGACCGGATCGGCGCCATCGTGCTGCGAAAGGACACCTCCAGCGACCCGCGACGCGTGACGGCCATCGTGGATAACTTCACGTTGACCTGGTGACGCCAGCACTTGCCGAGAGACGGAACGCGAATCCGAAATACCGGTCCAGCGAAAGCTCGGGGTGGAACGGCACGGTGCAGTGCCGCTGCGGATTCTCCCAGCGGTCCTGCAGTTCGTAGCCGAGCGCGGTGAGGCTGCCCAGGAACGCCCTATCCGCCGTGACCCGATAAGGGCATAGCGCAACGCCGATGTTCTGGACGGTGAAGTAGGACTGGCTGGGGTGCACGGGTACCGAGTTGAGCAGGAGGAAACGCGGCGGCTGGGCCATCCCGAGTAACGCATCCGCGAGCGTGTACTCGAGGTACTGCAGCGAACCCGCGGCGAACAACAGATCGCTGCCGCTGGCCGCGTTGATCGAATCGGTAAAGGCAAGGCGTCGCGCCGGATCGTGATCAGCCGCCCAGCGCGCACCGGCGGCGTTCACGGCAGGCACGTCCTGCACGGTCCAGCGCAGCGCCGCAGGGTACGCCAGGTACTTCTGGTACGCGTAGTAAGCGATGCCAATGTGCCCGCCCACATCGAAAATATGCCGGGCGCCCTGGCTGAGGAAACGGTCCAGCCACAGCATCATGGGGTAATCGTTGATGAAGACGCGCCGCGTACGCTCACGGTATAGCTCGGCGGATTCGCTATTGTCGTAGCCGGCGGCACGCGTCGGCGGAATACTGGCACGCGCTTCGTCGAACGTGGCGTACACGCCACGGTAGATGTGATGGGTGACTGCGGTGTGGGCAAGAAAGCGGCGCGCGTAGCTCGCTTCCTGCATGGCGCGTACGAACGGGATCCGGCTGGGCGGCCCTTGCAGGATGGGGGTGGCGACTGGCGTGTTCATGGCGGCCTTCGTTGCGCTGGGGTCGCCACGAATGTGCGTGGCGTGCAACGGGCCGGACATAGTGCCTTGGGGCTGGTCGTTTGGACTGGCCGGTCCAGGGCGGCCAAGCCTTAGCCTAACACGATGTTTTATCGGGTTTATTCTGGCTTTTCTCGCGCATGCGCGCTGCGCCGCTTCACCGATCATTGGCCGGCGCGTGCGCCGGATCGCGCGCGAGCGCGCTCCTACCGGGCCGCGCGGCATGAGAAAGATCGGAGGGTTAGACGCGTTTGCGGGCGCGCATGTCTTCGCGCACGCGGTGCAGGCCGCGGTAGAGCCAGCGCACAGGGGCGTAGGCATGGAAGCCGGCGGTGGCGCCCGTCGAGCGCACAACGTACAGCGAGCCGCAGGGTTCGCTGTGGGTGGCGAGGAGACGTTTGTACTGGTTATCGCCGTAGCCGAAGCTCACGCGCTCACCCGGGAAGCGATCCAGTAGTGCCTTGATCGCCTGGAACACCGCGACCGACCCGATGCCTACCCTGGCGATCTCTTCGTCGTAGCCGAGGTCATCGACCAGATAGGTGCCGGCAACCCGGTAGCCGTGCACGTACGCCAGCGGCTTGCCCTCGCGCAGGACGATATGGCCAATGATGTGGCCGGATGCCGCCAGCTTCTGGAACAGGGCTACGCGCAGCGGATCGTCCCAGCGGGTGGGCAAGTCATCGTGGTGCCAGGTACGCGCGTACACCTCATTCATAAGCCGGCAGTACTCGGGCATGGCGTCAGGCGTATCGAAGGTATGCAGTGCGGCATCGCCGCCGAGCTTGCGGTAGGCGCGCCCCACACGCTGGGTCAGGTCGGTGCGGCGCTTCTTGTCCATCTGGGCCAGCCACGCCTCCGACGAGGGCTGACCCTGGATCGTCCACTGCACCTGCTCGAGCAGGTTGGCCGGCACCAGGCGCATATCCCCGCCCGAGCCCAGCGCCTGGGCAAACGGGTTGGGCAACGGGCTTTCCTGGATACGCATGACGCGGACATTGGCGTCACCGTGAAGCTGGCGGACGACGGCCAGCATGACCGTCGAACGCTCGTCCGCCGCGGCCACCACACCGGCGCCAAGCATGCGCAGGGCGGCGCCATGGTAGACACGCACGCGGCGCCCGGCCAGGTCCAGTCGCGCGGTGTGATTGACGGCCAGCAGCGGGGCATAGCCCACCATGCGCCCGGTACTGTCACGCACAATCACGACGTGGGGTGCGGTGCCGTCGTCGCGGCTCTCCACTTCATACGCGATCCAATCCGGATGCTGGACGATGCCATCGCAGCCGCCCGGCGTTTCTGCCAGCGCGGCCATCTCATCGCGCGCGCTACGCAGCGCGTCCAGCGTGTGGAGGATGGAGCAGAGGTAGTTCATGGGCTTGCAGCCTTTGCCGCCGAGGGCGGCACGATGGCGAGCACGCGCGAGAGCGCGCGCCCGGGCGGGCCCAGCCTGCGGCTGATGCCTGCCATCAACTGGAGATCATCGGCGGACCAGTAGCGCACCCACGCGCTGCCGGGGATGTAGATGGCCATGAAGGCGACGGCGCCCACGAGGAAGCCGAGCCGTGACGGCGTCGCTTCGGTGGTGGCCCACGCGGCCGCGGTCGCGACGACACCGACGGCAAACAGGCGCACCATGGCGGCAAGCGGCAACCCACCCTGCGTCGCCTTGCGCAGGTAATGCACGGCCAGGGCCATTTCGACAATGCGCGTGGCGGCGTATGTGCCCACCGCACCCGCCAGGCCAAACGGCGGGATTAACGCGCCACCCAGCACCGCATTGGCGACCAGCGCCACGACCGCGATGCGCACGCGATCGTCCTGGCGGTCAACGACGGTCTGGAACGCCGCGATGCCGTTGCCGATCAGCAGCAAACCACCCAGCACCAGGGTCGCCTCGATCGCAGGAATGGCATCGACGTAACGGGTGCCGTACATGAGCCGCACGATCTCCGGCGTGGTCACCACGCCGAGCCCGGCGATGCAGATGCCCACCGCCCAGTAGAACCGCGTCGCCTCGGAAAGGAACCGTGCAGCCTTGGCCGTGCCGCTCTCACCAAAGGTCTTGGCCATGTATGGTAGAAGCGTGGAGGTAAGGCCCACGGAGAACAGCTGTACGGCGCCACGGGTAAGCGTGCCGGCGATCGCGAAGTAACCGACGGCGACCGAGCCGGTAAAGGTATTCAGGAGGAACACTTCGATGGTGCCGGTACGAAACGAACCCATCAGCACCAGCATGGCGGTGAGCTTGAGATGCCGGTTGACGCGGGTAGTCATCGCTGCGGGGACATCACCGGGCTCGTAAGGCCGGCACAGTCGGCGGTACATGATCCGGTTGATGAGGTTCAGCAGCAGGCATGCCACCGCGAACAACGCCACGAACGAGAGCAGCCCGGCATGGGCGAACATGGCACCCAGCACGAGCAACATGCCGACGACGCCGCCGATGACCGTTGCCACCGCCTCGGGCTCAAAGCGCTCCTGGCCCTTGCCGATCGCCACCAGCATGGCGTAATTCGCCTTGGCGACCACCGCGACGACCACGAGCAGCATGATCGGCAGCAGCGACTGATCCCATTCTGACGGGCGGAAGATCACCGCCACCAACGTGAACAGGCCGATCACCACCAGCGAACTCCAGCCCTGGATCCGCGAGAAGCGTGCCGCCAGGCTGGAGGCCAGCCGTGGATCGCCCATGCCATCGGCCTCGGCGATGAACTTGGTCGAGGACGTGGTCAGCGCGTGGTTAGAGCAGACGATAAGCCAACCGCACAGCCACACGGTGAAGGCATACCGGCCAAAGTCGGCCGGCCCCAGCGAACGCGCAATCCACACGCTCATCAACAAGCCGAGCGCGTACTCGATATACGTGGATACCGTGACGATACCCACGCTGCGCAACACATCCAGCCGCCGGGTCATGGCCGAGCCCCCAGGACCACCCCGGCAGGGGGCGATGCCAGGCCGGCCCCGGCTGGCTGCGCCATCATCCATTGCGCAACGCCGGCGCCGCGGTTGTTCCAGTTGAACCGGCGCAGCGTGTCGGAAATGGCGGCGCAGCTCGTGCTGTACGAATTGGCGATGGCGTCGAAGCGCTTCTGCAGCGCGGCGGCCTGCGCCGGGTCGGTCGTGAAGTAGTGCGCCGCGGCTACTGCGAGGCCAAGCTCCACAGTGTGACCATCGCTGTACCAGCCCTCGCTCTCCTGGATCTTCATGATATCGGCCGGCTTCGCGTGCGAAGAAGACCAGTACCATGCGATCTGCCCATCGGGGCCAGAGCAATCGTTGCGCCAGTTATGCGGCGACACCAGCAGCTTCGGGTCGATCCAGCCATAGCGCTCGAGGTAACGCCCGAAATCCACGACCATCGGCGGAATGCGTGCATCGCCGGTCACCAACCACGCGTGCCACAACCCATCAATGATGTTCTCACTCATCCACGGCGAGGCGCCGCGTACATCGTTGTCACCGTGAGGATCGTTCTCGTGCACGTTCCAGCTATTGCGCCAGGCCCCATCATCACCCAACCCATCGGGGTTGTGCTTCTGGTGGGCATCGAGCCAGGCAATGCGGTCCTCGATGCGTGCGCGGTCACGCTTGTCGCCGGTCAGCTCGAACGCGGCAACGGTTTCGATCAGGCCGAGCCCGGCGAGGCGTTCGGTGAAGTAATCCTGCGGCGAACGGTACGGCCCCGGTGCGTTGTTCCACCCACCACTGGCCCACAGGTCGGCCATTTTCGTTACCGTTGCGGCATCGTGCATGCTGTCGTCGCCGGTCAGGCCCACGGCCAGCAGGATCGGTTCGATATACACGTATTTGACGTCGCACGGCTTGCCATCCGGCAGCCAGCCGCCACCGCATGAAGGGCTTTCCGGGAAGCCATCGCGCTTGATCCCTGCCATGTACCAGCGGTAGCTCTCTTCGGCCGCTTGCAGGTAATCTGCCCGGCCGGTGCGTACATAGGCCTTGAACAGCGTGGACGGCCGGTCAAACAACCACGCCGTGGTGTCCTTCACCGGCAATTCCCGTGCCCAGTCGAACTGGGCATCCACGAAACGCGCATACGCCTCGCCCTTGGCCGCCACGCTTTGCGGGCCGGCAATGAGCGAGGCGGTGAGCCACTGCGGGGTGAGCGTCGCCACGGCGGCGAGCTTGCCCTTCACCAGGCCATCGGCATACGGCCAGCCCGCCACCGATACCTGGCGCGGCTCGCCCACAGCAAAATAATACGTACCCTGCGCCGCGCGAAACTGCGCGCGCACCGCGCGGATGCTGCCATCGCGGAAGTGCCACGTCAGCATCACTTTGACGTCGGCACCGACTTCCTTACCCTGCGCATCCACAATCCGCAGGACCTTCGCATCACGCAGCGCACCCGGTGGGAACGGGATACCCACCGATACCGGCATGGCATCGCCCTGCCCGGCCACGCGCTTTACATCGATCTTCTGCACCGCCGGCGGCAAGGCACCGGCTGCTACCGCATCCGGCCCCAGCACCGAGCCCAGCGCGAGCAGGCAGGCCAGGAGGAACAGGAAGCGACGGGTAATCGAACCTACGTGCTGCACATCCCCGTCCCTGAGGGCAAGGCGGCGCTCCAACCGGGCAACGCGTGCGTTCATGCCACGGACGCGACGGGCACGGCGCCGGCCAGCTGGTATTCCCAGCTCAGCGCGGTGCGTACGATGAAATCGAGATCGTCGTAGCGCGGCTCCCAGCCCAGCACCTCGCGCAGCTTGTCGCTGCGGGCGATGAGCTTGGAGATATCGCCAGGTCGGCGCGGCAGTTCCACCACGTTCAAGGCCAGGCCGCCCACGCGGGCCACGGCATCCACCACTTCGCGCACGCTGTACCCGTGGCCGTAACCGCAGTTCAAGGTAAGCGATGAGCCGCCTGCGCGCAGGTGATCCAGGGCGCGAAGGTGCGCCGCGGCCAGGTCATCCACGTGGATGTAATCGCGGACGCCCGTGCCATCCGGCGTGTCGTAATCCGTGCCGTAGATCGATATGCAATGGCGCTTGCCCACGGCGTGCTCGCAGGCAACCTTGATCAACAGCGTCGCCTGCGGCGTGGAGTGACCGATGCGGCCTTCCGGGTCGCAGCCGGCCACGTTGAAGTAACGCAGGATGACGTGGCGCATGGCGCCCGTGGCCGACCAGTCGCGCAGCATCGTCTCCGACATGAGCTTGGAGGTGCCGTACGGGTTGATCGGTTGGGTCGGCGTGTTCTCGTCCGCGATGCCTTCGGCCGTGGTGCCGTACACGGCGGCCGTCGACGAGAAGATGAACTTGTCGATGCCCGCCGCCGCGCAGCAGGCCAGCAGGTTACGCGTGTTGCAGGTGTTGTTGCCGTAGTACTTGAGCGGGTCGCTCACGGATTCCGGCACCACTGTGTGCGCGGCAAAATGCAGCACCGCATCGACACGATAGGCCTCCAGCGTGCTCGCGACCAGGTCGCAGTCGCCGACGTTGCCCTCGACCAGCGCCGCCCCGCGCACCGCTTCGCGGAAGCCGGTGGAGAGGTTATCGATCACCACCACGCGCTCGCCGCGCGCCACCAGTTGCAGCACCGTATGGCTGCCGATATACCCAGCGCCACCGGTAACCAAGACCGTGCTCATGCGTGCCTCCCGGAAGCGGGCGGGAAATTACGCGCCAGCCAGCCGCCAATGCCATCGACGAGCCGTGCGCGGTCGCCGGTAAGGATGTAGGTGTGATCGGTTTCCGCGCGGTAGCTGGTGGTCACGGCCGGATGGTCCATGACCTTGCCGAAGCATTCGCGGAACTGCCGTGCGTGGTTGAAGCAGTAGCTGATGCCGCCGGAGTACACGAGGTACAGCTTCATGCCCCGGCCCACCATGCCGGTGAAATCGGCGATGACTTCCTCGCGCGGCGCAGGTGCCACGGCGAACACCGGCTCGGACGCCGGCTTGTCCGTGCCGCCGCCACCGGCGCGGTGGCGCAGGAAGCGGGCCCAGCGGGCCGGATCCAGCGCGCGTGGCAGGTAGTGACGCAGCTTGTAGCCCAGCGTGCGGTAGGCGTAGCCATCGAGAAACACCGCGCCGCTGACGCGCGGATCGCTCGCTGCCACGGTATGTGCGTTCTGCGCGCCCGAGCAGAGGCCCACGAGCACGAAGTTCTTGCAGCCGGCGCGCTCGGCCAGCAGTTTCATCGCATCGTCGACATCGGCGCAGACCTGCTGCGTCCGGGTCAGGCCACCGCCGCTCGCACCGCTATCGCCCAGCGTGGATAGATCGAAGCGCAGCGTGGGGTACCCTGCGGCATTGAGCTGCCGGGTAAGCTCCACATGCAGGCGGAATGGCCCGATCCGGTGGACCAGGCCGGCGTTCAACACGATGACGCCGGTCTCGCCAGCGGAACCTTCAGGCACCCCGGCGATACCGACCAGATGCCGGGCGCGACCAAATCGGAAGGCTTCCTCGCGCATCATGCGTCCTCCGTCATGCGGCCGCTCACGGCCTGGATCAGCGGGTGCGAAAGAATGGCCGCCTCGAGCCGGCGCAGGTCGTTCCAGGGCGTGGGCGGCGAGATGGCGGCCACCTTGCCCCGCCGCGATACGAGGTGCTCCCAGCGCGGCGTCGCGTCCGCCGGAAGCGAATCGAGCACCAGGGTGGGTACGTTGGGCGGCGCCACGCGCAGACCCATGAGCTGCTTGCGCAAGCTCTCGCCAATATCGAAGCCAAGCCACTGCTCGGCCACGTCCGCATGCGAGCGCGGAACATTAAAACGATCGGCGTCTTCGCGCAGGGCGGCCTGCATCGTATCCAGTGCGGCTACGTAATCGTCGCCGTTCACCACGGGGTCCCATGCGATCACTTCGGCAAAACGGGCGCGATCGGCGGCGCCCAGCGCGATGCTGCCACCCAGGCGTGCACCGAATGCCACCACGCGATCAAGCCCGGCGCGCGAACGCAGTTCGCCTGCCGCCGTCACCGCATCGCCGATGCAACGGTTCCAGTCGACCTCGGCACTGTTGCCGGCGGAATCGCCGGTACCGTGGTAATCAAAGCGCAGCACCGCCACGCCCTGCGCGGCCAGTGCCTGCGCCAGCTGCCGGTAGAGCCGGTGCGTGCGGATCAGTTCCTGGCCCAACGGCGGGCACATGAGCACCGCGCGGCGCGGCGGCGAGGCCGGCGCGTGGTACATGCCGAACAGCCCGTTATCGGCGCCGAAGAAGAACGGAAGTTCAGGATCGTTGCGCATGCTTACCTCCGGTAGACCACGCCGACGAAGAACTCGGTTTCCCGGTAGCTCTGGCCGACGGCGTCGCTGGTGCGGCGTTCGCGCGCCACCGAGGCATGCCAGCTCCAGTGGCGGTTCCATTGCTGGCCCAGGTCCAGGCCCAGGCGCACGGTGTTATCGGTGCGGTTGATCGTGTCGTACGTGAGCCGGTCGGCCGTGCCGAAACCCGAGAGCGTGAGGGTGGGCGTCACGCGGTAACCCACGCCGACGCTCAGGCCCTTGCCGGTCTGGTTGAACGTGCTGTCATCGATGTAGCGCAGCTTGTTCCAGGCGGGCGACACCGTGATGTTCAGCCGCTCGCTCTTCCAGTTCCAGGTGGCCTCGAAGCGCTTTTCCTTGTACACCTGCGAACCGATCACCGCGCTGCCCACGCCGATGCCAGAGAGACTGCCGCGACCCAGGCCGCCGGTGTTGGCAAACGGATCGAGCGCCTCGGCACGGCTGGCGTTATCGGTCGAACCCAGCCCGTAGACGGAGGGCGTGGTCATCATGTCGGTGGCGGCATCCGCGTACTGGTACGCGCCGGCCACGGTCAGCGAGTTGCGCAGCGTCGGCTGCCAGCCGATCTGCACGCGCAGCAGCGGCGAAGAGTGATCGCGGCCCTGGTCAAAGTTCAGCCGCGTGCCACCCAACATCACATCGGCATCGAAGTGCGCGAGCTGGCTGGTGTAGCGCAGGTACGCTTCCTCGCGCTTGTAGTTCGCGTCGCTTGGCTGGTTCTTGAAGTTGACGTCCTGGTACTCGACATTGCCGGAGATGGTGTCCGTCGGCGTCAGGTCGCGGAACAGGCGGAAGGCGGCCATGCCGCGATTTGAATCAAACTCATCCACCTTCGAGGCGTAGCTGTTGATGTAACGCAGCTCGAACTGCCCGCGCGTGGCATCGCCAAAGCGCATGTGCAGTGTGGGCCCCACCGCCAGCACGTTGGTCTGCTGCTGGTTATCCGGCGAATCGGCCGAGAGCTGGTCCACCGGTTGTACACCGGCATAGTCTTCCACCGAGAAATCCAGGCGATCGGGCATGACCGTCCAGTTGCCCTGGCCCACGATCTGGGTCTGCGTCTGCGAATCGAAGTGGTTTTCCAGGTACTTGCGGTACTCCAGCGTACCGGCCACGTTGGCCTGAAACGTGGAGCCCATCTGGCTGAACTGGAACGTGGCACCGGGCGTCAGCACGTTCTCGCTGATCGGGTTATCCGATGACAGCGTGATGTTGTTGCTGTGCTCCAGGCCGGCGTAGAGCGTGTAATCCAGCGTGCCTGCCTGGCTGACCGCCGGCGCTGCGCACGCGAGCGCCAGCAACACCGCATGGGTGAGCCTCTTCACTGCCGGCATGTTCCCTCCCCTGGAGCCGAGGCTCACGGTGACTCGTTGAACACCACGCCCGCGAGCTTGGCGGGATCGAAGTTGGCGACGGCCTGGTTGATGGCAGCCGGGGTATCACGGCCGTAGCCGGCTACCAGCACCACGAAATCGGCCAGGTCGGAAAGAATGCGTGCATCGGGCGCGCCCTTCACCGGCGGCCCATCGAGGAACAGATAACGATCCGGGTAGCGGCAGCGAAGGGAATCCAGCACCGCCCGCATGCGGAACGATGAGAAGTATTCGCTGCTGTTCTCGCGCGCCTTGCCCGCTGGGATCATGCGCAGCCGGGGCACACCCGTGGGGTACATGATCGAAGCGATGCCGCGCGATGGGTGCTCGAGGAAATCGACCAGCCCACCCGTGGCCGGCTCGACGCCCAGCGCCTTGTGCTGGTTCGGGTAGCGCAGGTTGCAATCGATCAGCAGGCTGGTCTTAGATTCATCGAACGCGAAGGCCGTGGCCAGGTTGCGCGAGACGAAGCTGCCGCCCGAGCGCGGGCTCACCGAGCACACCAGGGTAATGAAGTTGCTGTCGCCGCCCATCTCGATCAGCCGGGTACGAATGCCGCGAAAAGCATCCGACTGCTGGCGCACCGATTCTTCGCGATGGATAAGGCGCTTGCGTTCGCAATCGATGGGGCTGAGCGCGCCGCTTTCTTCGCGCATGCGCGCGATGGAATGACTCGGCGTAGCGTGTGCGTCGTCGTGGGCGGTGGCGATCACGTCGCCGAGTTCGATGTTATTCACGGCCATCTCGAATGTCCTTTAGCCCTTCAGGCGAAGCCAGATGACGAGGAGGTACACCATGCCCACCCCGAGCACGATCATGCCCAGCATCATGTTCTGCACGTGGCTACGGCGGCGGTCACGCGGCGTGGGGTAGAACGGCACGGTGGCCAGCACTGGGAAGCCCGTAGCACGTTCAAGCTGTGCCACGGAGCGCACGCGGGGATCAAAGCGCGCCACCATGAACAGCAGGCCGAGCGGCACGGCCAGCGCCAGCGCCAGGCCCGCAAGGCCGAAGTGCATGAAGCGTAGGCCCGAGGGCACCAGCGGCATCACCGCCGGGTTCTGCACGAGGAAGGTGAGGCCACGCTGCTCCGCATCCAGGTTCATGGAGACGCGGGCGTTCTCGCGCCGCTTGAGCAGGTCCTGGTACACATCGCGGTTTACGTTGTAATCGCGGGTGAGCTCGGCCACCACGTTTTCCGAATTGGCGATGCGCTTGCTGCGTTCCAGTTCGGCCTGCAGCATGGATTCACTGGCACCTACGCGGGCGGAACTCGCCGCCGCGTCGGCGCGGGTCTGCGCCAGCTGTATACGCATTTGCTGGTACACCGGGTTCATCGCCACCGTGTGGTCCACCGGTGTGCCGCCGCCTACCGCGCGGGTGGCATCGGCGGAGGCCATCTGCCGGCGCACATCCTCGATCTGGTGGCGCAGGCGGATCACATCCGGGTAATCATCGGTGTAGTTCAGCAACAGCTTGTCGAGCTGTCCTTGCAGGTCGGCCAGCTGGGTCTGGTATACGCCGCCCACGGTCTGCACGGCATTGACTTCGGATTCGCCATTGAGCTGGGAGGAGAGCGCCGATGCCTGCGAAACCTTCTGCATGTAGTCCATGCGGTTGGATTCGATCTGCGAGCGCAGCTGGCTGATCCGAGAATTGGTGTCGGTTTCGCTGCCCGGCCGCGCATCCGCGTTGGCATCGCGGTAAGCCTTCAGCTTGTCCTCGGCATCGGTCAGCTTGGTGCGGTACGCCTCGACCTGGCTGTTGATGAACTCGTAGGCCTCGCGGCTTTCGCGCTGCTTGGAGGCCAGGCTCTCGCTGATGAACAGCTGGCCGAAGGCGCGGGTCACCTCGAAGGCGCGCCGCGGATCGGAGTCGAAATAGCTGATGGTGATCAGGTTATCGCGGCTGTTGGCAATCTTCGTCCGCGCCTTGATTCCTTCGATGATCTTGTCGCGCTCGATGGGCGTGGGGTTGGAAGCGGCCCAGCCACCGGTCTTCAGCACGCGATCGAGCACATCCTGGCTGAAGATCACATCGCGGGCGATACCGGCGCGGTTCTTGTTACCGGTGGCCGCCGCGGCGCCTTCCATCAACGGCGTGATGATGCTGGATTCCTGCGCGAGGATGGTGACCGAGGCTTCGTACTTCTTCGGCCACAGCGTGCCCACGACCAGCGCAACCAGGGCGATGGCGGCGAACACCATGCCCATGGTCAGGCGGCGCCTGCGTGCTTCACCCAGCAAGGCCGGCAGCATACCGGCGAAAGGAACGAGTTCCCCACTCATCGAATTACCCTCTTGCTCCCGGCGCGGCCGGGCGATCGGTCAGAAAGCACGCTGCGGTACCGTGATCACGTCGCCCGGCTGCACCGGGTAGTTGTTGGCCACATCGCCCTGCTGCAGGATCTTGTCGAGGCGTACCGCATAAGCCTGCGAGGTGGTCTCGCCACTCTTGCGGTAGAGCTCGGTACGGTCCGGCGCCGCGAACTCGGTGGTGCCACCGGCGGCCAGCACCGCATCGAGCACGGTCATGCCCTGGCGGTACGGAATGGAAATGGGACTGCGCACGGCACCGGTGACCCGGACGCGCGAGAGGTATTCGTGGCTGCGCAGTGCCGTCAGGATCACGGCCACCTGCGGATCGCGGATGTACTGGGCCAGCTTCTGCTGGATCTCCGCGCCCACCTGATCGGTGGTGCGCCCCCCGGCAGAAACATCGCCCACCAGCGGTACAGTGATCTTTCCATCCGGCCTCACCGGCACGCTGACGCTCAGGTCAGGGTTGTGCCATACGGTGATCTGCAGCTGATCGTCCACGCCGATCAGGTAGGCCTCCACCACCGGGCTTGCCGCATCCGCCTTGGGTGGCGGTAGCGTGCTGCCACCCGTGGCGCAGGCCGCCAGTTGCATGGCTGCGATGATGATGGCGACGCGATTCCAACGCTTCATGATGTCCACCCGCCCCTGTGTGTTCTCGGCGGGTATCGTCATTTCAACGGTCGGCGGCGTCCATTCAACAGCCCGCCTATGCCGTTTGACCGACGGTGCGAAGTCGCGATTTAGGGGATCATCGTCTCCCCGCGAAACGCTCCGGACGCAACGGGTGGCCGTGCTCGATTACCTCGTCTCGCGCGCACTGCACCCCGCGGTGCAAGCGCTGCTGCTCGGCCTGCTGGCCGGGGCCTTCGTCGTAGCGCGCAAGCCGCGCGCCGCCCTGGCAGTTGGTATCGCTGCCGTGGCCTGGATCTGGGTGGCGTCATCACCTGCCGTGGCCCTGCGCCTCCGCCAGGGCCTCGTACCTGCCGCCACCGCACACGCCGCCGATACCCCGCACGCGGACGCCATCGTAGTACTGGGCGGCGGTGCCATCCCCATGGGCCCCTGGATCGAAACCGGCTCACGCGCCGGTATCGGGCTCAGCCTGTGGCAGGAGGGCTATGCCCCGGTCATGCTCGTCTCCGGAAGCGACCAGGCGCGGACGCTTGCGGCCGGCTATGTGCAATCCGGCGTCCCCATGGCCGATCTGCGCGTGGAAGCCAGCAGCCAGAACACCCACGAGAATGCGCGCAACTCCGCTGCCATGCTGCACGCTGGCGGCCTCGATGCCATCGTGCTGGTCACCTCGCCGATCCACATGCGCCGGGCGGCGGCGTCGTTCCGCCACGAGGGCATCCAGGTGGCGCCCGCCCCGGCGGATGATGACGACCATGAGCTGCTGGCGGCATCGACCAGCTGGCTCCCCCGGCGCGAAGCCCTGACGCTGACCGCGCGTTGCCTGCGCGAGTATGCGGCGCTGTGGATCTATACCCGCCGCGGCTGGATCTAGACCGCGGCCACGGTACCGAACTGCTTGTAGACCACCTGGTCCCAAACCGCCTCCACATCACCATCGGCCAGCATGTCGCACGCCGTACGGCCGGCGAAGGCGCGCTGGGGCATCACCAGCCAGCGGGCGGCGCGGTGGCGGTCGCCGATACAGCACAGCACCAGTTGGGCCAGTGGCGGGTGGCTACTCTCCAGGGCATCCAGGGTCCGCTCGATCGCCGCTTCGCGGGCATCGTGCAGGCGGGTGAGTTCGCTGGCCAGGGCGGCGAACGTGGGTGAAGGCAAGGGCCGTGGCATGGCGGGTGGCTCCCGTAGCGGCGTTGGAGAAAACCTATTCCCCTACGCCCCCGCCGCGCTTGTAGCGGCTTGATGTGCCTTCGAAGTGGTTGCTACGGATCGCCCGTTTCGATCTGCAGGCTGGTCTTGCTGTCTCGGCGAACCAGGCCGGGGCCGAACTGGACCACTTTGTTGTCCTTCAGCACAACGGTGTAGTCCTTATGGGAGAAGGAGAAACGCCCGGGGCGGCGCTCAAGCCAGCTCATGACTTCGAACCCGATAATGCTGCGGTCCGAATCGGGGGGGCCCAGCCGGTCGAGCACGTCTTCGCGGGCGGTGCCTACCTCGAGTTTGGACACCTTGGCCGCCATGCCCTGGCAACCGGCGAGCCCGACCGCAATGGCGGCCACGGCAATCAGACGTTTCATCGGCACCCCGGTGTCGAAAGGCATGTGCCGGATGGTAACCCACCCTCGCAAAACGATGCGAGCCGGGTAGCGCGAGGGCCGCCGCTGCGCTATTCATGCGGCAGGCCAGATGAGGGGATGACGCCATGGCGCTGTTTGAAAGCATGATTCTGCTGTCGCTGCTGGCGGTCGTGCTGCTGCGCCTGTCGCGGCATTTTGCGCTGCCCTACCCTACGATCCTGGCCGCCGCCGGTACGGCCGTGGCGGCGCTGCCGTGGGCCCCGCATATCGCCATGGACCCCAAGCTGGCCCTGGTGCTGTTCATCGCCCCCGTGCTGCTCGATGCCGGCTTCGACATGCCGCCACGCACCCTGCGCCGGTTCTGGCTGCCCACGGTGTCGCTCGCGGTGGTGGCGGTCATATTCACCACCGCGGCCGTAGCCTGGCTGGGCGTGGCCTGGGCGGGCATGCCGCTGGCGGCGGCCGTGGCCATGGGCGCCATCGTGGCGCCGCCCGATGCCGGGGCGGCGACGGCCATGCTTTCCCGCCTGAACCTGCCGCGGCGGACCGTGCAGGTGCTGACGGCGGAGAGCCTGCTCAACGATGCCTCGGCGCTGCTGATCTTCGGCGTTGCGGTACGCACGGCACTGGCGCCGGATGGCCTGGCCCACACCCTGCCACTGCTGGTCCTCGCCGTGCCGGGCGGGCTGCTGCTCGGCTGGCTGCTGGGCCGCGTCTTCATCTACTTCTCGCGCGAGCTGCGCGGCACGCTCAGCGCCACCTTGCTGCAGTTCGCTGGCGTATTCGGTGTGTGGCTGATCGCCGAGTACCTGCATGTCTCGGCCATCCTCTGCGTGGTGTCGTTCGCCATGACCATCGCACACGTGCTGCCCGGCGAGACGCCCCCGCGCGATCGCGTGCATGCGTATTCCGTGTGGGCGGCGGTCGTGTTCATCTCGAATGTCATCGCCTTTCTGCTGGTAGGCCTGCAAGCGCGCACGATCATTGCCCGCATGCAAGGCCCTGCGCTGGAACACGCGCTGTGGTTCGCACTGGCGACTTTGGGTGTCTGCATCGCCGTGCGGTTCGCCTGGGTCATGCTCTACAACGGGACCCTGCGCCGGTTCCGCAAGAGCCAGCCGAACCCGACGCCGCAGCAAGGCCTGGTCGTCGCCTGGTGCGGCATGCGCGGGCTGGTTACGCTGGCGACGGCGCTGGGCCTGCCAGATGCCTTCCCGCAGCGTGACCTGATCGTGCTCACCGCGTTTGGTGTCACGGTGGGCACGCTGGTGTTCCAGGGCACCACGCTGGCGTGGCTGGTCCGGTATTTGAAGTTCGGCACGGATACCAGCCTGCGCGACGATGCCTCGAAGGTGCGCCTGGAACTGATCGATGTGGCGGAGGCGACCCTGGTCGGCGAATCCGACGAAGCCGCACGGCGCGCTCGCGAATATTACGAAGATGCACGGCATGAAGCCGAAGCCGGCCGCAGCCCCGTCGCAGGCACGCGCCTGTCCGAGCTAAAACGCATCGGCCTGAAGGCGAAACGCAAACGCCTGCTAGAGATGCGCCACAAGGGCGAGATCGAGGACGACGTATTCCATCTGCTCGAGAACGAGCTCGACTGGTCGGAACTCGCCGTCACCTCCCCCGACGAACGCGAAATCGTCGAAGGCTGACCTTGACCCTGTAGGAGCGCGCTCGCGCGCGATGGGTGCTTGCCGTACACCCCATCGCGCGCAAGCGCGCTCCTACAGACGATCTGCGTGTTATTTGACGGTCGAGGGCACCGCAGGCTTCTGCCCCACCGGTTTCCCATGCGGATCCAGCGTGTGCCCGTTGGCATCCGTGTCATGGTTTGCCGCGTGGCGTACCTGCGGCGAGACGCCGGTAGCGGGTGGCGCGGTGTTATTGAGGCCCCGCTCGGTCGCACCCGCATCCGAGACGGGCTGCAACGGTGCGGAGGCAGGGTTGGCCTGCATTGGCGCCGATGCCGGATTAGTACCGACATGCGAAGCCGAGGGATTCGTCTGCACCGGCGGCGGCGGAGCGGAAGCCGGCCGCGCGGGTGCACCGGCCTGGGCGAACGCCATGGATGAGGTGTCCAGCAGCGAGGTACCCAGGAGGACGAGTGCGAGGAGAGGACGCATGGCAGCTCCGCATAACGCGCCCGCAGGCGCCTTGGCTTTTGACCCTAGCCCGGCCCATGTGAACACCCTGCCTGCCTGTTAGGCTCTGGCCTTCCCATTCCGGAGACACCCGATGCTGCTTGCCCTCATGTTCGCCCTGGCCGGTGCCGATGGTTTTGATGCGCGCGTGCAGGCCGCAAAAGCACTGGAAGCGAAGCCCGAGGGCAAGGCCTGGCAGGCGAAACTGTGGGATAGCGTGGGCAACCCCGCCACGGATGCGCTGAAGGGCTGCATCGCGAGCAACAAGCCGGCCGACAAGAGGGCGTTTACGCTGGTGGCGGTGGTGGATGCAAAGGGGCAGTCGAGCGACGTGGTAGTGCAGCCTGCGACGCCCGTGGCTACGTGCTTCGCCGGGCAGTTCTCGGCATGGCGCTTGCCCGTGCCGCCGAAGGCGCCCGCGCCCTACCCCATGGAAATCGATATCTCCATGGAATAACCGGGTTTTGTAGGAGCGTGCTTGCACGCGATGGGTGCTTGCGCGCGATGGGTGCTTGCGACAAGACCCATCGCGCGCAAGCGCGCTCCTACAAAGAGCCGGTGTTTAACGCGGTTACGGCATGGATTAGTTGAACTTATCGGGATCCGGGCCCATGCGGTTGCCCGCATCGAGCTTCGCGATCGCCGCCATGTCCTCAGCGCTCAGTTCGAAATCGAACACATCGATGTTGGAACGAATGCGCTCGGGCGTGACCGATTTCGGGATCACCATGTGGCCCAGCTGCACGTGCCAGCGCAGGACGACCTGGGCCGGCGACTTGCCGTGCTTCTTGCCTAGTTGCACCAGCACATCGTTCTTCAGCAGATCACCGCCCTGGCCCAGCGGGCTCCAGGCTTCGGTGATCACGCCGTGCTTGCGGTTCGCGGCGACGACATCGTTCTGCGCGAAATCCGGGTGCACCTCAATCTGGTTCACCACGGGCGCGACCCCGGTTTCCTTGACGATACGATCCAGGTGCGCCGGCTGGAAATTGCTGACGCCGATGGAACGGATGCGGCCTTCCTCGCGCAGGCGAATGAACGCCTTCCACGTGTCGACGTAGCGATCGTGCTTCGGCGTGGGCCAGTGAATCAGATACATGTCGAGGTAATCGGTGCCGAGCTTCTTCACGCTGGCATCGAACGCGTGCAGGGTGGCATCGAAGCCCTGCTCCGAGTTCCACAGCTTGCTGGTAAGGAAGATATCGCCGCGGGCCACGCCGGAGCGTTCGATGCCGTCGCCGACGCCTTTTTCGTTCTTGTAGATGGCCGCGGTATCGATCGAGCGATAGCCCGCCTTCAAGGCCTCCTGCACGGCGCGGGAGGTTTCATCATCAGGAATCTGGAAGACGCCGAAGCCAAGCTGCGGTGCCTTATGGCCATCGTTGAGGCCAAGCAGGGGGACGCTGTTCGCCATATGCCATGTCTCCTTAGGGAGGGGGAAACCACCTGCCATGGTGGCAGGTGGCCCCGCATGCAAGGCGTGATGGCTAGTCGTGGCGCGCGGAATAATGCGTTTCGACGTAGTTATCGAGGATGGCAACGAACTCGTCGGCAATGTTGTCGCCACGCAAGGTCATGGCCTTTTCACCATCGATGAACACCGGCGCCGCGGGTGCTTCACCATTACCCGGCAGCGAGATGCCGATATTGGCGTGGCGCGATTCGCCCGGGCCGTTCACGATGCAACCCATCACGGCCAGGGTGAGGTTTTCCACGCCGTCATATTTCACCCGCCATTCCGGCATGCGCTCACGGACGTGGCCTTGTACCGTTTTGGCCAGTTCCTGGAAGAACTCGCTCGTGGTGCGGCCACAACCCGGGCAAGCGGTGACCAGCGGCGTGAACGCGCGCAGGCCCATGGTCTGCAGCAGCTCCTGCGCCACGATGACTTCCGCCGTGCGCGACTGACCCGGTTCCGGCGTGAGCGAGATGCGGATGGTGTCGCCGATGCCTTCCTGCAACAGCACGGATAGCGCCGCGGCGGAGGCAGTGATGCCCTTCGAGCCCATGCCGGCTTCGGTCAGGCCCAGGTGCAGCGCGTAGTCGCCGCGGCGGGCGAGGTCGCGGTAGACCGCGATCAGTTCCTGTACGCCGGAGACCTTGCAGGACAGGATGATGCGATCACGCGCGAGACCGAGATCCTCGGCGCGGGCAGCGGAATCGAGCGCGGAGCGAATCAGCGCTTCGCGGGCGACATGGCCGGCATCCCACGGGTTCGCGCGGCGGCCGTTCTCATCCATCAGCGCGGCGACCATGGACTGGTCGAGCGAGCCCCAGTTGGCGCCGATGCGTACCGGCTTGTTGTAGCGGATGGCCATCTCGATGATCGAGGCGAACTGGCTGTCCTTCTTCTTGCCGAAGCCGACATTGCCCGGGTTGATCCGATACTTGGCCAGCGCCTCGGCGCAGGCCGGCTCGCCCTCGAGCAACTGGTGGCCGTTGTAGTGGAAATCGCCGATGAGCGGCACCGAGACACCCATCATCTCCAGGCGCTCGCGGATCCGCGGCACGGCAGCCGCGGCGGCCGGGGTGTTCACCGTAATGCGGACCATCTCCGAGCCGGCGCGGGCCAGCTCAGCCACCTGTTTGGCGGTGGATACCGGGTCTTCGGTATCCGTGTTGGTCATGGACTGCACGACGATGGGCGCGCCGCCACCGACCTGTACCCGGTCGATATGGACCCCGGTGCTGGGACGGCGGGCTTCGGCTTCCGCGGGGCGCGGGCGGGTCTGTTCTTCGGTCATAGCGGAGCATTTTAGCGCATGGGCTGTAGGAGCGCGCTTGCGCGCGATGGGGTTGCCTTGATGCCTGGTTTGCGCCTTCGCTGGCTGGCTATCGCGCGCAAGCGCGCTCCTACAGGGGGTTGCGGCGCAACGCGGCCTGAACGAGGCGGCGCTCCACCCGGTCCTCCAGCGTCTTCGGATCGTCCAGCCCCACGCGCGCCAAAGCGTCCGCCTCTCCGGCCACAGGCTTGCCAGGGGCCAGCAACGCGCCCAGCAGCGCCTGCTTCGGCGCATCCTTCAGCCAGGTCAGGCCCGGCAGAAGCTGCCGCTCCACCTCGGTGAAATCACTGCCGAACGGGAACGGATCGAGCAGGCCGCGGCGGGCAAGCGGCTCGAGCTGGCGTTTCAGTCCTTCCGGCGTATGGGCTCGCCATGCCTCGGGAATCTGGAAATCCTTGCGCAGCTTCCCTGCCCGTTTCGCTTCACCCGCCAGCGCGTCGATAAAGCGCGCATCGGCAATGCCCAGCATCGCTTCGACGCACGCTTCATCCGACAGGCCGCGCAGGTCAGCCACGCCGTATTCGGTAACAAACACATCGCGCAGGTGGCGCGGAATCGTGACGTGGCCGTAGTTGAACCGGATGTTGGATCGTGCCGCCTTGCCGCTGCCCCGTACCGCGCGCAGCAAGAGCATGGAACGGCCGCCTGGAATCTCGTGCGCCATCGCCACGAAGTTGTACTGGCCACCTACTCCGCTGACGACCCGGCCGTCCTCGAGCCCATCGGAGACCGCGGCGCCGAACAGCGTGGCCATCATGCAGGTGTTGAAGAAACGCGCGCCACGGCGCTGCAAAGCGGCCAGTGGCTGGTGATCGCCGTAGAGGTGGTTCACGTTGGAGACGCGGCACATGTCGATCGCATCGGGATCATCACGCTCGGAGGCATGCATCCACGCGTAGAGCTCGCGCGAGCCGAGCAGGAACGCGCCCCGCAGGTAGTGCCCACCGGCCGGGCCTGGATCCTCGCCGCGTGCGGCAGCGCGCTCCGTTGCCAGGTCTTCGTAAGCGCGGCGCTTCAGCACACCCCCGCGCTGCAGGTGCATGAAGCCATCCATCACCATCTCGCTGGCACCGTAAAGGCCGCGCGCGAACGGTTCGTTGCCACCCCACGCGACGTCGCGGCCACCCAGGCTTTGCAGGCCCTCGCGCCACGCGGCGTTCTGCTCATGGCGCAGCAACAGGCCGCGCACGAGGGCATCGGATAAAGCACCGATACCGATCTGCAACGTGCCGCCGTCCACCACCAGCGCACTCGCGTGCATGCCCAGCGCAAACTCCGCGGGTGCGATGGGCGATCGCGGCAACGCGAACAGCGGCGACATGGCAGGCGGCGTGATCAGCAGATCGAACATGCCTGGCGGGGCTTCCGCGTTGCCGCTCACGAAAGGCATATCCGGGTGCGCCACCGCCACGCAGAACGGCTTGGGCTTACCGGCCACCGCCATCTGCGCGAGGAAATCGATGGTCAGGTCGGGGTTGGAGGCCAGGCTGATCCGCTCGCCCTGCACCGCGACGAGCTGGACCAGCACGTTGATGTCCCGGCCCACGAGGTCGCGGGCGACATGGGTGTAGTTCTGGCTGATGTAATCGCGCTGGGCCGACGAGGCATGCAGCAACGCGCCCGATTGCATGTAGAACTCGTGGACGTGCACGTTGGCCGGCAACGCGTCGCGGGCCTGGGCCAGCGCGTAGTCGAGGTCTTCGTAGTCAGCGCCGAAGTGCCGCGCCAGGAACGGCCCGGCAAACCGGGCGGCAAGGCCCTTGCCGGGTGATGGCCGGGTCAGCGAGAGCGCGGTGAACAGGGTCAACGAGCGGTCGCCCCGCCCGGCGACCTCGCCATATAACGCATTGAGCAGACCATGCGGCTTGCCTAGCCCGAGCGGCGCCGCCACCCGCGGATGCCCGCCGGTACGGGAAAGGATCGCCTCGACAGCGGCGGCCGTAGCGTTGTCACGCGGAATCGATGCCATGGCGGCGATGATGCCAGATGCCGATACACTCGCCCCTCATGAACGTAAACCGCAGCCACGCCTTTTCCACCCGCCAGTTCGCCGAACAGGCCCTGAGCCGCAGCGCCGGCGCCCCACTGATCAGCGGCAATGCCGTCGATCTGCTGATCGATGCCCAGGCCCACTACGATGCCTGGCTCAAGGCGATTGCGGGCGCGCAGCGCCACGTGTTCCTCGAGAACTACATCATCCGCAACGACCGCATCGGCCAGGCCTTCCTCGATGCGCTGGTGGAGCGGGCGCGGGCGGGCGTGTTCGTCGCGGTCATCGCCGATTGGGCCGGCTGCCTGGGCCAGTCGCGCTCCAGCTTCTGGAACCCGCTGCGTGAGGCCGGTGGCTCGGTGCGCATCTATAACCCGCCACGCCTGGGCAGCTCGTTTGGCTGGATCAGCCGCGATCATCGCAAGGTGCTGGTGGTGGATGGTGAGATCGGCTTCCTGTCCGGCGTGTGCATCAGCGAGAAATGGCTGGGCGATCCCGCGCGGGACGTTCCGCCGTGGCGCGACACGGGCGTGATGCTGCGCGGGCCGGCCGTCGCGGAAATTGAACAGGCCTTTGCCGATAGCTGGCGCGATGCCGGCCCGGCCGGCCTGCCCGATGATCCGCGCGTGGCCCGCCACGAGGGCGTGGCCGAGGCCGGCGACGTGAGCCTGCGCGTCATCGCCACCCAGCCGAGTACGGCCGGCATGTACCGGT
This sequence comes from Luteibacter sp. 621, assembly GCF_050435445.1. NCBI lineage: Bacteria > Pseudomonadati > Pseudomonadota > Gammaproteobacteria > Lysobacterales > Rhodanobacteraceae > Luteibacter > Luteibacter sp. 621. The sequence goes on from NZ_JBNDKI010000027.1 coordinate 52,739, forward strand.
TGGACCAGATGGTGGCGGCCATGGCCACGAAGACGCTATGGCTTACCGATGCCTATTTCGTCGGTGTCGCACCGTATGTGCAGGCCCTCTCGGCCGCCGCACGCGATGGCGTGGATGTGCGCCTGCTGGTGCCGGGGACCAGCGATATCCCGATGGTGGCCGGCATGTCGCGCTCGGGTTACCGGCCCTTATTGAAGGCAGGCATCCGCGTGTTCGAGTGGAACGGTTCCATGCTGCACGCGAAGACCGCGGTGGCTGACGGGCGCTGGGCACGCGTCGGTTCGTCCAACCTCAATATCGCGAGCTGGCTTAGCAATCGCGAGATCGATGTCGCGATCGAGGATGCCGGCTTCGCCCAGAAGCTGGCGGCGCAATACGAGGCGGACCTGGAGAACGCCACGGAGATCCTGCTGCGGGGCAGCCGCCGCCGGTCCGGCAACGAGCGCATGCGCAGCCGTTCGCCGCGGCCACCACGACCGAAGCATGGCGGTGGCAGCTCCAGCCGCGCGGCGGCTGGTGCGTTGCGTATCGCGAATACGGTGGGTGCAGCCATCACGCATCACCGCGTGCTGGGTGATACCGAATCCGGGCCGGTGCTTGCGGGTGCCCTGGCGGCGATCGTGGTGACGGCCGTACTGATCTTCTGGCCCGCGGTGATCGCATGGCCGCTCGCGCTGATCGGCGCGTGGTTCGCGGTGAACCTGAGCGTGAACTGGTTTACCTTGCGGCGGCAGCGTAAGCAGCACCCGGACGAGCCGGCAGCCTAGCGGGCGCCGATCGCTGTAGGAGCGTGCTTGCACGCGATCCCAGCCCGCAACAGCGCTACAACGTGACTTACTGCCGTGACTTGAACGTCAGCGGCTGCGCATCATTCTTCGCCGCCGGCGCCGGCCCGCAGCTGTTGCACGACCCGCAACCATCACCACAGCTGCCCGAGGCACTGGCCGGCTGCAACTTCTTGCCGATCGTGCGCAGCACGCCAGGGCGGCCGTCATGGTTGAGGCTGGCAGAAACACCCGCCATCACCCGTGTCGAGGTTTTCGGCAGGAGCTTGCGGAACGCCACGTACAGGCTGGCCAGCACGACCACGCCGATAATGACGCCCTGGATGAGCTGGAACGTACTCACGAGAGAGCCCTCGCGATCTGGTAGGTAGCAAGCGACGCAAGGTAGGCCAGGCCGAACAGGTAGCCCGCGGCGATAGCCACGTTGCGCCAGGAATTGGTTTCACGGCGGATCACCGCCAGCGTCGACATGCACTGCGGCGCAAACACGTACCAGGCCAGCAGCGACAGCGCCGTGGCCAGTGACCACGAGTGAGCGATCACCGGCCCAAGCTGGCTCGCCACCGCATCATCGGTGCCGGACATGGCGTACACCGTACCCAGTGCCGCCACGGCTACTTCGCGCGCGGCCAGGCCAGGCACCAGCGCAATGCAGATCTGCCAGTTGAAGCCGATCGGCGCGAACACGTACTGCAGGCCACGGCCGAGCATGCCGGCCAGGCTGTAATCGATGGCGGGGCCGGTCGCCCCTTCGGGTGCGCCCGGGAAGCTGGAGAGGAACCACAGCAGCACGGTCAGCGCGGTGATGATGCCGCCCACGCGCTTCAGGAAGATGAGTGCGCGTTCCCACAGGCCCAGCGCCACGTCGCGCACATTGGGCAGGCGGTACGACGGCAGCTCCATGATCAGCGCGTGTTCGCTGCGGTCCTTGCGGAACCGCTTCATGACGAAGGCCACGCCCAGCGCGCTGAAGATGCCGGCGAAATACAGCACGAACAGCACGATACCCTGCAGGTTGAAGATACCCACGGCGCGGTCGGGGATGAACGCGGCGATGAGCAGCGTGTACACCGGAAGGCGCGCCGAGCACGTCATCAGCGGCGCCACCAGGATGGTGGTGAGGCGGTCGCGCGGATCATTGATGCTGCGCGTGGCCATGATGCCGGGAATGGCGCAGGCGAAGCTCGACAGCAGCGGAATAAAGGCGCGCCCTGTCAGGCCTACCTTGAACATCATGCGATCAAGCAGGAACGCGGCACGCGGCAGGTAACCCGATTCCTCGAGGATGAGGATGAACAGGAACAGGATCAGGATCTGCGGCAGGAACACCAGCACCGCACCGAGGCCAGCAAACACGCCGTCGTTGAGCAGGCTGTGCAGCGCGCTATCGGGGGGCAGGAAACTCGTGGTCCACACACCCAGCGCCGTGATGCCATCAGTGATCGCATCCATCACCGGCTGTGCCCAGGAGAACACGGCCTGGAAGATCATGAACATCAGCACGGCGAGGATCGCCAGGCCGAACACCGGGTGCAGTGCCCAGCGGTCGATGGCGTCGTCGATAGCCACGGTGTTGCGCGAGGTGCTGACGGTCTCGGCAAGGATGGCGCGCACTTCGGCATGCAGCTCATCCACGTTGGCCTGATCGATGGCCGACGGCACGATATCCGGCACGGCCTTGTCGATGCGTTCGATCAGCGACCGCGCACCGCCACGCTGCACCGCGATGGTTTCCACCACCGGCACGCCAAGCCGGCGCGAAAGCTTATCGACATCAATCACCAGCCCGCGCTTGCGAGCCGCATCCATCATGTTGAGCGCGAGCACGACCGGGCGGCCCAGTCGACGCACTTCCAGCACGAAGCGAAGGTGCAGACGCAGGTTGGTGGCGTCGGCCACGCAAACGATCAGGTCCGGCGCGGCTTCACCCGGGTAGCGCCCCAGGCACACATCGCGGGTGATCGCTTCGTCCGGGCTCGTGGCATCAAAGCTGTACGCGCCAGGCAGGTCCAGGATCTGCAGGGTACGGCCCGAAGGTGCCGTGAACCGGCCCTCCTTACGCTCCACCGTCACGCCGGCGTAGTTGGCCACCTTCTGGCGGCCACCGGTGAGCTGGTTGAACAGTGCGGTCTTGCCGCAGTTCGGGTTGCCCACCAGGGCAATGCGCATCGTCGAGGCACTCATGCCGCACCATCCACAGTGACTTCCACGCGCGCCGCTTCCGTCTTGCGCAACGCGAAGCGCGTCGAGCCGATCTGGATCAGCAAGGGATCGCCGCCGAGCGGGCCCCGGGCTACCAGGCGGACCGGTTCACCCGCGACAAAGCCCAGATCGCGCAGACGCTGCGCAATGGGGTCGGCGGGGTGAGCATCGGTAACGGACTGGACCACGGCTTGGGCACCTTTCGGCGCGTCGGACAGGCGCACGGGATTTCTCAAATAAGAACTGTTCGCATTATAGACATTATTCAAGCGTGGCGTCTCCGTTTAGCCTTTTCGCGCGCAAGCGCGCTCCTACAAAATCGGGGGTGGTGTAGGGTCAGGCCTGATGAGATCGGGGCCCACGCCTACAGACCGGCCGTTTATGATTCGCATTACGCCTTTCGGAGATCCTTCATGCCGGCTGTTGAACTGACCCGCCGCGGTGCCGTCGCCCACCTGCGGATGAACCGCCCGGAGGTGCACAACGCCTTCGATGACGCCCTGATCGCCGACCTTACCGCCGCGATCGACGAGGTGGATGCCGATCCCGCCGTGCGCGCGGTGGTGCTTACAGGCGCAGGCGCAAGTTTTTCCGCCGGCGCGGATCTGAACTGGATGCGCGGCATGGCCTCGGCATCGGAAGAGGACAACCGCGCCGATTCCCTGCGCCTTGCCCGGCTCATGCGCCGCCTGCAGTTCCTCTCCAAGCCCACCGTGGCCCGGGTGAACGGCGCGGCGTTTGGCGGCGGCGTGGGCCTGGTGGCCTGCTGCGATATCGCCATCGCCGCCGAGGGCGCCAAGTTTGCCCTTTCGGAAGTGAAGCTGGGCCTCGTTCCCGCCGTGATTTCCCCCTACGTCATCGCCGCCATCGGCCTGCGCCAAGCGCGCCGCCTTTTCATCACGGGCGAGGTGTTCGGCGCCGCCGCGGCGACCGCCATGGGCCTGGTGCATGAAACCGTGCCGATGGAAGAGCTTGAGCCAGCCATCGAACGCGTGCTCGGCCTGCTCACCAAGGGCGGCCCGGTCGCCCAGCGCGAAGCCAAGCGCCTGGCGCTCGGTATGGGCGACATGACCGAACAAGCGATGGAACAGGTCGACGCGGAAAACGCCGCGCTCATCGCCCGCCTGCGTGTTTCACCCGAGGGCCAGGATGGCCTCTCGGCCTTCCTCGACAAGGGACTGCCCACATGGCTCAGATAAGCAAAGACACCACCGCCTCCTGTAGGAGCGCGCTTGCGCGCGAAAGCCAGCCCGCGACAAGGCCCCCTTCCCCCTGTAGGAGCGCGCTTGCGCGCGATAGCCAGCGTGCCGCAAGACCCATCGCGCGCAAGCGCGTTCCTACGGGGGTTGCATTGCTCCTGTGGTTTCTGGCTGGTAGCGCCACCGCGCAATCGCTCACCCAGCGCATCGACGCGCACCTCGCCGCGCCGCGCTTCGCCGCCGCATCCTGGGGCATCAGCGTGGTCGCGCTCGACGACGGGCACCCCGTATACGGCCACGACGACGGCAAGCTGATGCTGCCGGCCTCCACGGCCAAGCTCTTCACCGCGGCAGTCGCCATGGACCGCCTGGGCCCGGACTACCGCACGCACACCGACGTGCTCGCCGCGGGTGACATCCGCCGCGGCCGACTGCGCGGCGCCCTGGTGCTGCGCGGCCGCGGCGACCCCACCCTGGCCGGCGATGCGTGGGCCGACCAGCTCGCCCAGCAGGTGGTTGCTGCCGGCATCACGCGCGTGGACGACGGCGTGGTGGGCGATGACACGGCCTTTGCCGGACCGCCCATCGGCAGCGGCTGGGAGGCCTCCGACCTGCAGGCTTATTACGGCGCCACCGCCAGCGGCCTGAGCGTGGACGAGAACACCATGGTGGCCGAAGTCGCTGAAAACGCGGTCACGCTCGCGCCAACCGATGCGGCAACCACGCTGGCGGAACAGCCGGCGGACAGCCCGGCGTTCTACCGCGCGCCAGGCACCAGCACCCTGCACGTGCTCGGCGCCGCACCGCGCAAATCGCGCCTGTCCCTGCCCGACCCCGCACTCACTGCGGCCCGCCGGCTACAGGCCGCACTCGAAAAGCGCGGGGTCACGGTGAGGAAGGAAGCGCGCAGCGTGCATTGGCCGATACCCGCACCCACCGGCACGCAAGTAGCCACCCTGCCGTCGCCACCGCTCACCGAGATCCTCGCCTCGGGCCTCAAGCGCTCGCAGAACATGTACCTGCAAAGCGTGTTCCTTCTGACGGGCCTGGAAGCCACGGATCAGGCGGCCGCCCACACCGAGGACCGCGCCGCGGCGGTGGTTGGCGCATGGCTCGGTGCGCGCGGGATCGGGCCCTCTGCCACCTCGCTGGAAGAAGGCACGGGCCTGTCGCGGCATGATCTCACCACGGCCGGCTCGCTCACCCACCTGCTGTCCTCGCTGGATTCACCGGGATTCCGGGCGTTGCTGCCTGTGGCTGGCGTGGATGGCACCCTGGTACGTCGCATGAAAGGCACGGCAGCCGAAGGCAACCTGCAGGCGAAGACGGGAAGCATGAGCTACGTCAACGCCCTCGCCGGATACGTCACCACGAAAGCCGGCCAGCGCCTGGCCTTCGCCATCATCCTCAACAACTACAAGCCGACGCAGGGCGCGGCTCCCGTATCGTCGGAAGTCGATGCGATCGCGGTGATGCTTGCCGAGAGCCCCGATCGCCTTTGACGCCGATTGTGTAGGAGCGCGCTTGCGCGCGATGGGTGCTCGCGGCAAGACCCTATCGCGCGCAAGCGCGCTCCTACAGGCGCGTAAGGATTAGCCGAGGACTTTGGGCAGGTCCTTGCCGATCTTCTCTGGTGTGTCGGTCGGCGCGTAGCGCTCCACCACCTCGCCATCGCGGTTCACCAGGAACTTGGTGAAGTTCCACTTGATGCCCTCGGTACCGAGCAGGCCCTTCTTGGTCGACTTCAGCCACTTGTACAGCGGGTGGGCCTTGTCGCCGTTCACGTCGATCTTGGCGAACATTGGGAACGAGACGTCGTAGGTGAGCGAGCAGAAATTGCGGATCTCCTCCTCGTCGCCCGGCTCCTGGTGGCCAAACTGGTCGCACGGGAAGCCGAGCACATCGAAGCCCTGCGCGCCGTACTGTTTCTGCAGCTCCTCAAGCCCCTTGTACTGCGGCGTGAAGCCACACTTGGAGGCCACGTTCACGATCAGCACGGCCTTGCCCTTCCACTCGGCCAGCGAACGCTCGTTGCCATTGATATCGCGGGCGGAGAAATCGTAGATGCCAGTCATGGTGCTCCTTGTGGGGCGGGCGGAAAGTGCACAGTCTACGCCGCCCGGGGCCTTCGGCTACCATGGGCATCTTTCCATCCAGGCCCGCCCACGCCCGTGATCCGATTCGAAGCCGCCTCCAAGTCCTACACCGTGGCTGGAGCGCTCGTCCCCGCCCTGCAACCCGTGGATCTCGCCATCAACCAGGGCGAGGTGTTCGGCATCATTGGCCACTCCGGCGCCGGCAAATCCACCCTGCTGCGCATGATCAACCTGCTCGAGCGCCCCACGGCCGGCAAGGTATGGATCGAAGGCCGCGACGTGACCCATGCGGAGGGCGCGGAGCTGCGCCGCCTGCGTGCGGGCATTGGCATGATCTTCCAGCACTTCAACCTGCTGTCGTCGAAAACCGTTGCCGATAACGTGGCGTTCCCGCTGCGCCTGCACGGTGACCTGAGTGAAGCCGACATCGCCGCGCGGGTGGATGAGCTGCTGAAGCTGGTGGGGCTGGAGGCGCATGCGCGCAAGTACCCCGCCCAGCTATCCGGCGGCCAGAAGCAGCGCGTTGGTATCGCCCGCGCCCTGGCCAGCAAGCCTTCTATCCTGCTGTGCGATGAAGCCACCAGCGCGCTCGATCCGCAAACCACGGCCTCGGTGCTTGAACTGCTTGCCGACATCAACCGCCGGCTGGGCCTCACCATCGTGCTGATCACCCACGAGATGGACGTGATCCGCCGCGTGTGCGATCGCGTGGCTGTGCTCGATGCAGGTAACGTCGTCGAGATGGGCACCGTGGCCGATGTGTTCCTGCACCCACAGCACCCGACGACGCGCCGTTTCGTGGCCGAAGCCGACCACCGCGAAGGCCGTGGCCCGGAATACGCGGGCGTGCCCGGCAAGCTGTTCCGCCTGTCGTTCCGCGGCGAGGCCACCTATTCACCACTGCTCTCGCGCGTGGTGCGTGATACGGGCGTGGAATACAACCTGCTTTCGGGGCGTGTGGACCGGATCAAGGACGTGCCTTACGGCCAGCTCACCCTGGCCATGCATGGCGACCGTCTGGACGAGGCGCTGGCCCAGATCCGCGCCGCCGGTGTCGATATTGAAGAGGTGGCCCCGTGAGCCCGCTGCAGACCCTGTTCCCGAACATCGACTGGGCCGAGATCCTCCAGGCCTGCTTCGATACGCTGCTAATGCTCGGCGGCTCACTGCTGTTTACCCTTGCACTGGGGCTGCCGCTCGGCATCTGGCTGTTCCTGACCGCGCGGGGCCAGTTGCACGCAAAGCCGAAGCTCTACGGCGTGCTCTCGCTGGTGGTGAACGTGCTGCGTTCCATTCCCTTCATCATCCTGATGATCCTGCTGATCCCGGTGACCAAGGCCGTGACCGGCGTGAGCATCGGCATCCGCGGCGCCATCGTGCCCCTGGTGATCGGCGCAGCGCCGTTCTTCGCCCGCCTGGTGGAAACCGCCCTGCGCGAAGTGGACCGCGGCGTGATCGAAGCCAGCCAGGCCATGGGTGCGACCACGAAGCAGATCGTGGCCCGCGTGCTACTGCCTGAGGCACGGCCCGGCCTGGTCGCGGCGACCACGGTCACCGCGGTCGCCCTGGTCGGCTACACCGCCATGGGTGGCATCGTCGGCGCCGGCGGCCTGGGTGCACTGGCCTACCAGTACGGTTACAACGGCTATAAGCCCGATTACATGCTGGTTACGGTGGCCCTGCTCGTGGTGCTGGTCCAGCTCCTGCAGATGCTCGGCGACTGGCTTGTGGCGCGGTATAGCCGTAAATAACGCCAAAACGGGGGCGTTTTGCATCCGGCGGTATGGACGTCTATGCTGTCGCACCGCAACATCCGCCCGGACGCCCCCATGAAGAAGTACTTCCTCCCCTTGGTTACCGCCCTCGCCGTTGTCCTGGCGGGCTGTTCCCATGGCGAATCGGGCGGCGCGGCCGATGCCAGCAAGCCGCTCACCATCGCTGCGACGCCGGTGCCGCATGCGGAAATTCTCAAGGAAATCAAGCCGCTGCTTGCGAAGCAGGGCGTGGAGATCGAGATCAAGGTCTTCACCGACTACGTGCAGCCGAACATGCAGGTGGCCCAGAAGCAGCTGGACGTGAACTTCTTCCAGACCGAGCCGTACCTGGATGCCTTCAACCGCGAGCGCGGCACGAACCTGGTCAAGGTCGTCGGCGTGCATATCGAGCCGTTCGGTGCCTACTCGCGCAAGTTCAAGTCGATCGACCAGCTGCCCGATGGCGCTAATGTCGTGATCCCGAACGACCCGAGTAACAACAGCCGCGCCCTGCTCCTGCTGGCCAAGCACAACCTCATCACGCTGAAGAACCCGGGTGACAAGCTGGCCACGTTGAAGGATGTGGACCAGAACCCGAAGCACCTGAAGTTCCGCGAGCTCGAAGCGGCCATGCTGCCGCGCGTGCTCGATGAAGTGGACCTGGCGCTGATCAACACGAACTACGCCCTCGCTGCCGGCCTGAACCCGGTGAAGGATGCGCTGCTGATCGAAGACAAGGATTCGCCGTACGTGAACTTCCTGGTCTCGCGCCCCGACAACAAGGACGACCCGCGCGTGCAGAAGCTCGCCGCCGCCCTCACCTCGCCCGAGGTGAAGGCGTTCATCGAGAAGACGTACAACGGCGCGGTATTGCCGGCGTTCTGATCGCCGCGGCACCACACCCAGCTGCTCATCATGACGCTGCTGCCCTTGCAGGAGCGCGCTTGCGCGCGATGGGTGCTTGCCGTATTCCCCATCGCGCGCGAGCGCGCTCCTACAGAAGGCTCAGGCCACCTGGCGCGTCGGTAACACCAGGTCGTCGAGCTTCCCGCCCGATGCCTTCTGCTGGTTCGCCGGATCCTCGATCAGGTTGTGCGGGAAGATCGGTGCCAGTGCACTGGCTTGGTCCAGACGTGCAAGTTGATCCTCCGATAGCGTGATCTGCGTTGCGTGCAAGTTGCTTTCGAGCTGCTGCACGCTGCGTGGCCCAATGATCGGCAGCGGCCCCTTTCGCGCCACCCAAGCGATCGCGAGCGCCCCCGGGTCCAACCCCGTCTCGTCAGCCATCGCGAGCAAGGTATCGACGACGCGCGTGCGCTGCGCGCTGTTTTCGTCCTGGAACACGCGGCCCGCAAAACCTTCCTTGCGCCCCACCTCGCCACGCCGATATTTGCCGGTGAGCACGCCGCCGCCCAGCGGGGACCAGGCGACGACGCCAAGACCCAGCGCATCGGCGGCGGGCAGCAATTCGTGCTCGGTGGTGCGTTCCACGAGGCTGTGTTCCACCTGTATCGCCGCGATCGGCAGCGAGCCACGCACCTCGGCCAGCGTCACCGCACGGGCGACTCGCCATGCAGGGAAGTCCGACAAGCCGGCGTAGAGGATCTTGCCCGCACGGGCAAGATCGTCGAACCCGCGCAGGATCTCTTCGATTGGCGTCACCCGATCAGGAAAGTGCGTCCAGTACAGGTCGATCCGGTCGGTTTTCAGGCGGCGCAGGCTTGCCTCAACGGAGGCGACCATTGCGCGGCGGCTGTTACCCGTAACGAGAATGCCATCACTCCTGCCGCCGGCTTGCGTGTACTTCGTCGCCAGCACGAAGTCATCGCGGCGCCCTTGCAGCAAGTTGCCAAGGATCTCCTCGGACTCCCCAAATTGGTAGGTATCGGCTGTATCGAGGAAGTTACCGCCGGCAGCCTGGTACGCATCAAGCATGCGCCGGGCTTCATCGGGCTCGGCGCCGTGCCCCCAGCGCGTACCGAAGTTGCCCGTGCCAAGCACGAGCTCAGAGACACGAAGGCCAGTGTGCTGGCCCAGGACGCGGTATCGCATGGTGTTCTCCCGTGAATGGTGGGGCGCGGCTTACTTGCCCGCGGCCTGCTCGATGATCGAGACGACGAGGTCCGGATGGGAAAGGAAGACGGTGTGGCTGGAGCCCGGCACTTCCGTGACCTTCGCCTTGGCGCGCTTGTACATCCAGCGCTCCAGATCAGGATTGATGGTCTTGTCGGCGGTGGGCACGACAGCCCAGGTGGGCTTCGTCTTCCACGGTGCCGCCTTCGCGGGTGTCTTGAAGGCCTTCTGCGCAAGGAATACCTGCGACTGGGCCATGAACGTCGCCAGGTCGGCCGGAGAGTCCGCCGCGAAATTCGCCTGGTACTTCGCCGGGTCCATATAGAAGAAGCCGTCCGCGGTGAGTTTCACATCGCTGTTCGGTGCGGGGAACTGCGGCTTCGTCTCCAGCGTCTCGGTGCTTTCGCCCACGTCCGGCATCAAGGCGGCCAGGTAGACCAGCGACTTCACCTTGGGGTCGTCGCCGGCATCAGTAATCACCTGCCCGCCCCAGCTATGGCCCACCAGCACAACGGGGCCATCCTGCTGATCGATCACGCGGCGTGTCGCGGCCACGTCGGCTTCGAGGCTGGTTTCCGGTTCCTGCACGATGCTGACGTGGTAACCCTTCTTCACCAGCAGGTCGTACACCGGCCGCCAGCCCGAGCCATCGGCGAAAGCGCCGTGGACCAACACGACGTTGTGGATGGGTTCGGCCGCCATAACGACCGACGAGCCCAGGGAAAGACCGGCGGCCAGCGCGATGGCACGGAGCGTGTGTGTTGCAACAGACATAGCTAATCTCCTCGGTAGGTCAGGTAACCCGGCGAAAGCGGCATCGCCTTCGGAGGGCTGGCGTTTGATTGCGATCACAATCATAATTACTTTGATGGTGAGCGCAATGTAAAATCCTGCCGTCGGTGCGTGAGGACGTCCGCTATGCGCGTTTCAAAACAGAAATCCGAAGAAAACAGGTCTCTACTGCTCAAGGCGGCCAGCCGTTTGTTCAGAGAAAAAGGTGTGGACGGCGTGGGCGTGGCCGAGGTGGCGAAGGAAGCCGGGCTGACCCACGGCGCGCTCTACGCGCACTTCCCCTCCAAGGAAGCCTTGGTGGCCGCGGCGTTTTCGCAGGCCTTCGCTGGCAACATGGCCTCCATTGATGCCTGGGCCGCGGGACGGAAGCCCACGTTCACCGACTATCTCGATGCCCTGTTTTCGGTGCGCGCGCGTGATCGCGTCGGCGAGGGTTGCCCGATGGTGGCGTCGGCGAGCGAGGCATCGCGGCATGGCCCGGCGCTGAGCGAAAACTTCGCCGCCGCGTTCCAGGCCGAGATCGCATTGTTCGAGGCATCGCTCGATCCCGCCCTGCCTGCGGATGAGCGGCGGCGTGTGTCCATTGCTGCGCTGGCTGCACAGATTGGCGCGGTTGCCGTAGCGCGCGCCGTCGCTACGAGCGACGATGCGTTGTCACGCGAGGTGCTGGCAGCGACGCGGGATGCTATCGCCCGCGCGGTATAGACCTGTAGGAGCGGGGGGGGGGGGGGGGGGGGGGGGGGGCGCCCCCCCCCCCCCCCCGCCCCCGCCCCCCCCCCCCGCGGGGGGGGGGGGGGGGGGGTTGTGTGACAGACAGGGCGGGGGGGGCGGGGGGGGGGGGGGGCCGCCCCACAA
>NZ_JBNDKI010000028.1:0-62397 GCF_050435445.1 Luteibacter sp. 621
ATGCATTGAGCTTACGTGTACTAATGAGCCGTGAGGCTTGACCATATAACCCCAAGACGCTTCACCGTCTTAACTCTTCAAGCTCGATCCGTTTCGAACCCGGACGCTTGTCACTCGTTTACACCCTCTGTGGAGCCGGCGCTCAATGCGCTGCTCCCACCCCTTCCCTGGCGGCTATAGCGGCGTGGTCCCACCTGATCCCATCCCGAACTCAGAAGTGAAACGCGCATGCGCCGATGGTAGTGTGGCTCAAGCCATGCAAGAGTAGGTCACCGCCAGGGGCCTTATCCCGGAAACCCGGTCTCGAAAGAGACCGGGTTTTCTTTTGCCCGCGATTTGGCAATCCCGCCCCTGTAGGAGCGCGCTTGCGCACGATCGGTACTTGCGGCCAGCCTGAGATCGCGCGCGAGCGCGCTCCTACATCTGCGGGCAATTCGGCTACTCTAGGCCTATGTATCTACAGACCTTTGGGCTGCGCGAGCCGCCGTTCGGCGATGCACCGGATCCGCGATTTGCGTGCTTGTTTGCGCGCGAACGCGAGGTCCTTGCGCACGTCGAATACGAGCTGGGTGCCGGCGACCATAGCGTCACGCTGATTACCGGCGAAGCCGGCATCGGCAAATCCTTGCTGTGCATGCTTATCGAAACCGATGCCGCCCAGCACGGGGTTCGCGCCGTGCGCCACGACGCGGGCGATTACGCCCTGGAGACGGTGGCCTGGTTGCGCTCCATGTACGCGGGCTTTGGGTTGCCGCTACCGCTTAGTGCCGAGGCCAACACGGAAGAGCACCTGGTGGATGGCCTGGCCGCCGGCCTCGGCCGCCTGGCCCACCATGTCAATCACCGCTTCCTGCTTATCCTCGACGATGCCGACGAACTGGGCGACGATGAGCTCACGATCGTCGAACGTCTGTACGTTGCCTGCGAGAAGGCCAAGGCGCCGTTTCATCTGGTCCTGGCGGGCTTGCCTGCATTTCGGGAGCGGCTGGGCGGTGCCGGCGCGAAAGGTCTGGGTGGCCACGTACGCAGCCGGTTGCCGCTGAATCCATTGAATCCGGAAGAGAGCGAGCGCTACGTTCGCCATCGTCTGCATGTGGCAGGCACGGCCCAGATGCCCTTCAGCAGGTTAGGCCTGCGCTCGCTGCGCGATGATGGCAAGGGAAACCCTGGGCGCCTTAATGCGTTGGCCCACCGCGCGCTTGAGCGCGCCGCCGAGCGCGGCGAAAAGAACATCGGTGAACGCGCCCTCGGCTTCGTCGCCCGCGAAGTGCTCCCGCAATATGCCCGCTACTGGCTGCGCCGCTACCGTAAGCCCATCCTGGCGATCGGCGCGATGCTGGCCATTGTCTTCGTGGGCGGATTTGCCGTGTGGGTGTTCACCGGCCACACCCCCTCGCGCCCCAAGAGTTTTGTCGCGGTCACGCCGGAACAGGCCCTTGCGAAGCTGCAGGATGCCCTGCCAACACCCGAAGTCGGCGCTGTCAGGGTCTGGGGCGAGCTTCTGGCGCGGTGGCAGGTTTCTTCCAAGGAAACCTCGGTCGCCAACGCCATTAACTGTGACGCGCTGATATTCCCTGGTTTCGCCTGCGTGAGCGGCCGCGGCACGCTGGATCAGCTGCGCCGTTTCGATCGCCCGCTGGTGCTGGAACTGGACGATGCGCACGCCAAACAACAAGTGTTACTCGTTGGCGCGGGCGACGAAGCCGTGCGGCTCTATCTGGGTGGCAAGTACGTCGAACTGACCCGCGATGCCTTCGATCGCGTTTGGAAGGGCCGCTTCTATGCGGTGTTCCGCGTGGACCCGGTCATGCCGAACAAGCTATCGCGTGGTGACAGCGGCGACGGTATGCACTGGCTGGTAACGCACCTGGGGCCCATTGACCCGAAGGCGACCGACAAGCCGGTATTTGATGCTGGCGTGGAAACACGCGTGCGCAACCTCCAGCAGCGGTTTGGCATATCCGCGGATGGCGTCGTGGGCCCGGAGACCATGTTCGCGCTCTCGTCGCTGGAGACCGACGGCCCGCATCTCGCACGCGGCGTGCCCTGATGATGTTTGTGCACGTCGATACGCGCCGCCGCTCCCGGCTGTGCTGGGCCACGATGCTCATCGTGGTGGTTTGCGTGGTCAGCTTCGTAGCCCTGGCACTCGCCGGGCGCACAGAGCGCATGGCGATCATGCTGCATTGGGGCACGGTGCCGGCGCACCTGTTCGGCGCTGGTCTGCCGCTTTGGCAGCAGATAAGCGATCCGGCGCTCCTGCGCCTGTTCACCGCGATCTTTATCCACGGCGGCTGGTTGCACCTGCTCAGCAACCTGTTGTTCCTGGTTATCTTCAGCCTGCCAGCCGAACGTAGCCTGGGATCGCCTCGGTTCCTGCTGCTGTTCCTTGCGGGCGGCGTGGTCGCCAACCTTATCGGTGCGATTTCGCTCACGGGCGCGCGTGTGGCCATCATCGGCTGCAGTGGCGCCGTATCCGCCGTGGTCGGCGCGTATGTGACGTTGTTTCCGCGAGCGCGCCTCGGCCTGGTCGTACCGCTGGGTCTTTACCTTGAATTCGTCCGTGTGCCCGCGTTCGTGCTCATCGGCATATGGGCGCTGGTGCAGCTGCTTTTCAGCTATGCCGGCGCGAGCTACGGTGCCGTCGTGTGGTGGACCCACATCGGCGGCTTTCTCTTCGGCATCCTGTTCGCGTTTTTCTCGCGCGGCGCCATCGTTCGCCGCCTACGCGGCTGAGGTTTCCCGCAAGGCGCCAAGGTGCGTGTGCAGAAACCCACGCAGAAGGCCCGTCGCGTGTGGCGTGGCCACGACCGCCGCCAGCATCTCACCCGGGGGTGTGCCTTCGCTGGCGAGCACATCGTGCTTGCGGCGGATGTAGGCGCGCATGACTTCGGCCGAGAATTCCGGATGGAACTGCGTGCTGACGGCGTGCTTGCCGTAGCGCACGAGATGGTGCGGATCGCGTGCGCTACGGGCCAGAGACACGGCGCCAGGGGGTAGCTCGAGCACACTTTGCTCATGCGTGGTGTGCGCGTGGAACGTGGCGGGCAGCGTTACGCCCAGTGCATCTGCTGCGGCTGGCCCGTGCGTGGTGAGCGGTACCGTACCCATCTCGCGCCCGCCGGGCAGGTAATCCACGCGGCCACCCAACGCATGGGACATCAACTGGTGCCCGTAGCACACGCCCAGCATCGGCAGCTCCACATCCATGGCATCGCGAATCCACCCGGCAGTTCGTTCACTCCACGGCAGGCGTTCGGTCACCATGGATGCCGAGCCGGTCAGGATCGCGCCCGATACCTCGTCGGGATCGGGCAGGGGATCGCCACCTTCCACATCCACCACGCGCACGCGCGGCAGGCGCAGCCGCAGGCCGAGCTGGAACCAGCGTGGGAAATCTCCATGGCGGGCGCTAATGACTTCCGGGGCACGCCCCGTGCGGACGATGAGTACAGGCTTCATGGGTTACATCGTATCGTCGATATCGGTAGGTGGCAGCACGTTCAGCACTTCGCGCACCGTGGTCAACCCGGCCGCGACCTGCGCCGCCGCGGATATGCGCAGCGGCTTCATGCCTTCGCGTAGCGCGGTTTCGCTGAAGCGCGCAAGGTCGAGCTGTGCGGTGATCTGTGCGCGCAGGCGTGGCGAGAGCGGCATCATTTCGTACACACCCGTGCGGCCGAGAAAGCCGGTTTTGCGGCATTCCAGGCAGCCCACGGCGGTGAATACGCGCTCGGGGATGGGGATGTCCCAGCCATGCGTGAGCACGCGCCACTCGTCGGGATCCTGCGTGGTCGCTACCTTGCAATGCGGGCAAAGCGTACGCACAAGGCGCTGCGCTACCACGCCAGCAAGGGTCGACTGGATGAGGTAATGCGGAACGCCAAGATCGAGCAGGCGCGTAACGGCACTCGGCGAATCGTTCGTGTGCAGTGTTGAAAGCACCATGTGGCCAGTAAGCGACGCCTGCACGGCCATCTGCGCGGTTTCGAGGTCGCGCACCTCGCCCACCATGATGATGTCGGGATCCTGGCGCAGCAGCGTACGTACGCCGGCGGCAAAATCCAGGTCGATCGCCGGTTGCACCTGCATCTGGTTCAGTTCGGGGGAGACCATTTCGATGGGGTCTTCCACCGTGCACACGTTCAGCTCGGGGCGTGCGAGGTGCTTGAGCGTGGAGTAAAGCGTGGTGGTTTTGCCCGAACCGGTGGGGCCGGTCACCAGCACGATGCCATGCGGGCGTTCCACCATGGCGCGCCAGATGCGGTCTTCCTCGGGCGCGAAACCGAGTTGGCTGAAATCCTTCATGACCAGGTCGGGATCGAAGATACGCATGACCACCTTCTCGCCGAACGCGGTGGGCATGGTGGAAATACGCAGTTCCACCTCGCGGCCGCCGGCGGAGCGCGTCTTGATGCGGCCATCCTGCGGTCGGCGCTTTTCCGCCACATCCATGCGGGCCAGGATCTTGATGCGCGAGGTGACCGCGGTCATGACCGGCGGCGGCAATTCGAACACCTTCTGCATGACGCCATCGATGCGAAAACGCATCTGCCCTGCATCGCGGCGTGGCTCCAGGTGAATATCCGAAGCGCGCTGCTCGAAGGCGTATTGCAGCAGCCAATCGACGATGTGCACCACATGGCGATCGTCGGCACCCAGTTCGCCGCCCTTGCCCAGTTCCAGCAACTGCTCGAAGTTGATGATCTTGGCCGAGCTTGCATCCTGGCCCTTGGCATCCACCGCCAGCTGGATGGAGCGCTGCACGCCATAAAACTCGAGCAGGTAACGGTTGATATCGACCGGGTTGGCGACCACGCGGCGGATCTCCCGGCGCAGCATATGCCCAAGATCCTGCGCCCACGCGGCATCGAAAGGCTCCGCGGTGGCAAACGTGACCTCGCCCGGGCCCACGGCGACTGGCAGGATGCGGTGGCGCTGCGCGTAGGCGTTGCTGACCACCTGGGTGACCTGGGCCACGTTCACCTTCATCGGGTCGATCTTCAGGTAAGGCAGGCTCGCCTTGCCCGCCAGCCATTCGATCAGCAGCTCCAGGCTGAGCGGGCGGCCGTTTTCGCGGCGGTTTTCCAGCTTGCTGTTGGCGATGAGCACCAGCGGGTGGAGCTCCACCGCGCTCTTTCCGGCACGCGAGCCGCCGCGGACGCGCTTGGCGTCCTCGCCGGTGAGGTACCCGTCCACCACCAGCGAGGCCAGGACCTCGTCCAGCTCAAGCCGGCCCCGGCGGCCCAGCACCGCAGTGTGTTGCGGATTGACTGCCATGTGCTCCAACCCTGTAAATAGGCTACGCCGCTATACTAGCCCGCTTTCTCAAGGACCCGGGAACCATGTCCGCGCCCACCTTCCAAGACGTGATCCAGACCCTGAACCGCTACTGGGCGGAGCAGGGCTGCGTGCTCATGCAGCCGCTCGATACCGAGGTCGGCGCAGGTACGTTCCACCCGGCTACTTTCCTGCGCTCGCTCGGACCGGAGCCGTGGGCTGCCGCTTACGTGCAGCCGTGCCGTCGCCCGACGGATGGCCGCTACGGCGACAACCCCAACCGCCTGCAGCACTACTACCAGTATCAGGTCGTGCTCAAGCCCAACCCCGAGAACATCCTCGAGCTGTACATCGGCTCGCTGAAGGCGCTGGGCATCGATCCGCTGGTTCACGACCTGCGCTTCGTCGAGGACAACTGGGAATCGCCTACCCTGGGCGCCTGGGGCCTCGGCTGGGAAGTGTGGCTGAACGGCATGGAGGTCACCCAGTTCACGTACTTCCAGCAGGCCGGTGGCCTGGAATGCCGTCCCGTCACCGGTGAGATCACCTATGGCCTCGAGCGCCTGGTGATGTACCTGCAGAACGTGGACAGCATTTACGACATCGTGTGGACGCACGCCCCGCATGGCGTGGTGACCTACGGCGATGTGTTCCACCAGAACGAGGTGGAGCAGAGCACGTATAACTTCGAATACGCCAACGTCCCCGAGCTGTTCCACTGGTTCGACGTTTGCGAGGGCGAAGCCGGCAAGCTCATCGCCGCCGGGTTGCCGCTGCCCGCGTACGAGCAGGTGTGCAAGGCCAGCCATGCGTTCAACCTGCTGGATGCACGCCGCGCCATCAGCGTGACCGAGCGCCAGCGCTACATCCTGCGCGTGCGTACCCTGGCCCGCAGCGTGGCTGAGGCCTACGTGGCCCAGCGCGAGAAACTTGGCTTCCCCGGCCTGAAGAACGACAAGGAGGCCGTCCATGGCCGATAAGCGCCTGCCGCTCATCATTGAGCTTGGCACCGAAGAACTGCCGCCCAAGGCCCTGGATGACCTCGCCGGCGCCTTCGCGCGCGGTGTCGCCGAAGGCCTGGAAAAGCGTGGTGTTGCGGGCGATTACGCCGAAGCGAAAACCTACGCTTCGCCGCGCCGCCTGGCCGTCTACATCCCGGGCGTGGCCGTGGCCCAGCCGGAACAGAACGTCGAGCGCCGTGGCCCGGCGGTCAATGCCAGCATCGGCGCCGATGGCGAGCCCTCCAAGGCACTGGTCGGCTTTGCCCAGTCGTGCGGCGTGGATGTCGCCGCCCTGGAGAAGCTCGAAACCGACAAGGGCGCCTGGTTCGTCTTCCGCGCCGTGAAGCCGGGGCAGCCCACCGCCGCCTTGTTGCAGGAGATCGTGACCGAAGCGCTGAAGGCCCTGCCGATCCCGAAGGCCATGCGCTGGGGCAACCGCGAGGATTCCTTTGTCCGCCCGGTGCACACCCTGCTCATGCTGCACGGCTCCGATATCGTCGATGGCGAGGTGCTTGGCCTGAAGAGCGGCCGGCAGAGCCTGGGCCACCGCTTCCACCATCCGCACCCGGTGCACGTGGCCAGTGCCGATGCCTGGCT
The DNA here is from genome assembly GCF_050435445.1 of Luteibacter sp. 621. Taxonomy (NCBI): domain Bacteria; kingdom Pseudomonadati; phylum Pseudomonadota; class Gammaproteobacteria; order Lysobacterales; family Rhodanobacteraceae; genus Luteibacter; species Luteibacter sp. 621. The sequence continues at coordinate 6,879 of NZ_JBNDKI010000028.1, forward strand.
GGACGCCCTGCGCCATGCGCACGTCATCGCCGACCCGGCCGAGCGCCGCGAGCGCGTTCGCGCGGAAGTTGCCCGCGTGGCGACCGGCGGCGTGCCGCAGCTTTCTGATGCCCTGCTCGATGAAATCGCCAACCTCACCGAGTGGCCGGTCGGCATCGCCTGCACGTTCGAGCGCGATTTCCTTGAAGTGCCGCCCGAGGCGCTGGTCACCACCATGGAAACGAACCAGAAGTTCGTACCCGTGTTCGATGCTGCCGGCAAACTGACCGAGCACTTCATCGGCGTGGCCAACATCGAAAGCCGCGACCCGGCCGAGATCCGCAAGGGCTATGAGCGCGTCATCCGCCCGCGCTTTGCCGATGCCAAGTTCTTCTGGGATGAAGACCTGAAAACCCCGCTGGCCGACAACCAGGACGCGCTGAAGAACGTGACCTACCAGCAATCGCTGGGCAGCCTGTGGGACAAGACCGTGCGCGTGGCCGAACTGGCCCGTGTCATCGCTAACCGCGTAGGCGTGGATGCCGGCAAGGCAACCCACGCGGCGGCACTGGCCAAGTGCGATCTGCTCACCCGCATGGTCGGCGAATTCCCCGAGCTGCAGGGCGTGATGGGCCGCTATTACGCGACGCGCCAGGGTATCGATGCTGATGTGGCCGATGCGCTGGATAGCTTCTACCAGCCGCGCTTCGGTGGCGATGCGATCGCTGCCGGTAAGGTCGGCCAGGTACTGGCGGTCGCCGAGCGGCTGGATACGCTGGCGGGCATCTTCGCCGTGGGCATGAAGCCCAGTGGCAACAAGGATCCCTTCGCCCTGCGCCGCGCGGCGTTGGGCCTGGCCCGCACGCTGATCGAAGGTGGCCTGGATATCGATCTGCGCGCCGCGCTCACCGAGGCGTTCGAGCTCGTGCCCGAGGCGGCGTTCGTTGCCGGCGTGAAGCCTGGCAAGGATGGTAAGACGCCGGTGGTGGATATCGGTGCCCGCCGTCGCGAACTGGGCGACGAAGTGAACAACTTCGTGCTCGAGCGCCTGCGCGGGTACTACACCGAGCAGGGCTTCACGACGGATCAGTTCGAATCCGTGCTGGCGGTTTCGCCGGCCACGCTGCCCGATTTCGACCGCCGCCTTCGCGCCGTGGCCGAGTTCGCACGGCGTGACGAGGCAGCCAGCCTGGCTGCCGCCAACAAGCGCGTCGCCAATATCCTGCGCAAGCAGGCCGAAGAAGCCGATGCCGCGCCCATCCCGGCCCAGGTCGATCCGGCGCACTTTGAGTTCGATGCGGAGCGCGAGTTGCACGCCGCCCTGGACGCAGCCCGCGCCGAAACGCGCGAGCTGCTCGGCCGCGCCGACTACACGGGTACGCTTGCCCGCCTGTCGGTGCTGCAGGCGCCGGTGGACCGGTTCTTCGATGATGTGCTGGTCAACGCGGAAAACCCGGCCGTGCGCGCCAACCGGCTCGCCTTGCTGGCCCAGCTCAAGGCCGCGTTCGGCGCCATCGCCGATATTTCCCGCCTGTAAAACCAAAGAGCCCGGCCATGGCCGGGCTCTTTCATTCAGGCCGCTACCGCGCCCGGCTCGTCGCTGATCCGCGACATGACCGTCCGGCGGAACGCGATGACACGGTCGGCGTATTCCGGCTCGGACGAGCGGCCGAGAATCGCGTACATCTCCGCGACCAGGTCAGCGTGGCGCACCGGAGAGAAGCGGCTGCCCGCCATCTCGATATCCGACTGCAGCAGCTTCATGGCCGCGGCCAGGCGCGACGGATCAAGCGGCGTCGCCGCCGTGGTCACGTCATGATGATCGTCGCGGCCGCGCAGCGAGCCGGACGTTTCCGTGCGGCCAATCGCATCTTCACTCGATGCATCCAGCACCATCGGGCCTTCGCCCGCGGCCAGCCACACCAGCGAGATGCCCAGCGTCTTCGCCATCGTGACGCAACGGCCACGCGACGGATCGGTGTTGCCATCGCGCCAGCTACGCACCACGCCTTCGGAGAAACCGCAGCGGCGGGCGATATCGCTCACGCTGCCGTTCATCTTGATGACCTGGCGGACTCGGCTCGCGAAGGAGGAGGCAGGCACGTCGCCACCAGCGCGTCCACCCTCGAAGCCGCCCCCGGCCGCATCAGCGCGGAAGGATCCCCTCGAATTGTCGTTCATGCCTATGGAACCTCATCTATTTTGGATTAGCCGCCCCCCGGCGTCTTAGCGCAACAACGCGCGAGCGCAGTTACGGTGTACACGGAAATACCTTCGACGGCCTTTCGATTGAGAAGTTTCGTAGATCCATAGACTTAAGGGCACCCCGGCCCGACTCGGCGGTTTCTACGCCGATTTTCGTAAGAAAGATTCCTAGATCGCAAGAAATACACGTGCCGGAAGTCATGCCGCGTGACCCCATTAAGGCATTGATATGACGAGAAAAATGTCGGCGAATCGCCAAATTTGCTTATTTCGACCGTCACGACGCGCGTCAATCTCCCGTTAGTTTCCCGTTGTACATCGCAAAATGCTGCGGTATACGTGCGGCACACCCTGCAAAAAGTACGGGGTGTGAGGGGCAACACCCCGCCATGGGCTGCGTTTCGAGGGGAACAGCAGCCGGTCGGCCGGGGGCACGGGGAAACAAGTTTTCGTCAACCACCACCCTGGCCAGAGGCCGGGGCAGGTAGATGCGCGCCAACTTTCGGGCCGCACGCCATGTGCGGCATCACTTGGGGAGATTTTGATGAACGTCATGCATCACAGCCGCCAGCTTCGCCGTACCGCGCTTGCTGTCGGCCTTGGGCTGTGCCTGGCCGGCGGAGCCGTCCACGCCCAGTCGAATACCACCGGCGGCATCGCCGGTACGGTGGAAGGCCAGCAAGGCACCACCGTTACGATCAGCAATCCCGCAACGGGCATCACGCGCTCCACGCCGGTGGAGAGCGATGGTCGTTACCGCATCACCTCGCTGCCGCCCGGTACCTACACGGTCACCCTGGAAAACAACGGCACCCCGGTGAGCACGCGCGAAAACGTCGTCGTCACCATTTCCAGCAACACGTCGGTTCCCTTCGGTGCGGCCGCCAGCGCTACGCAGGCCAGCACGCTCGAAGGCGTGTCGGTCACTGCGACCGCGCTGCCCTCGATCGACGTGTCGTCGGTCGATACCCGTACGGTGCTCACCGCCGAGCAGCTGAACAAGCTGCCGATCACCCGCGATGTGCTCGCGGCGGCCCTCCTGGCGCCCGGCGTCATTGGCAACTCGTCGTACAAGGATGCATTGGGCAACCCGGTGCCGAGCTTCGGTGGTTCGGCTTCCTCGGAAAACGCCTACTTCATCAACGGCTACGCGGTGACCAACCCGCTGACCTCGATCGGCCTGACCCAGCTGCCGTTCGATGCGATCGACCAGCAGCAGGTGCTCACCGGTGGCTACGGCGCTGAATTTGGCCGTTCGACCGGCGGCGTCATCAACATCGTGACCAAGCGCGGTACCAACGAGTGGCACGGCGGCGTGTACACGATCTGGGAGCCGCAGGGCACCCGCGCCAGCCCGCGTAATTCCAGCTACCCGGATACCGGCTTCTACCCGGCAACCGACGGCACGCTTTACCAGTACCAGAAGCGGAATAACTTCTGGCGCTCGACGGTGGGTGCGTATGCCAGCGGCCCGCTGATCAAGGACACGCTGTTCTTCTACGTCGATGCGGAAATGAACCGTCGCGAAGGCGAGGGTATTGCCACCAGCACCACCGCGGGCGCGATCACCTCCGCCAGCGTCGGTCGCAACGGCTGGAACGAATACAAGTACAAGATCCCCCGCTGGTTGGCGAAGATCGACTGGAACATCACCGACGATCACCACCTTGAACTGACCGGCGTCTCGGACAAGACCGAGTACGACTCGAAGACCTACGGCTTCAGCTACGCTGACCTCGGCCATGGTGATGTGCAGAACGGTGGCGTGTACCAGAAGGATGGCGGTGACCTGTACGTCGGCAAGTACACCGGCTACATCACCGATGCGCTGACCGTGTCGGCCCTTTACGGCCAGCAGCGTCTCGATCACGTGCAGCAGCCGTTCGGGTATGACCCGAACTGCCCGCTGGTCGTGATCTCCACGGCCGCCTCGCGCGCGCCGGGCATCAACTACGGTACCTGCCAGACCACCTCCACGGCCGTGCGCGTGCCGGGTGCGGAAGACAAGACCGACGGCTGGCGCTTCGACGTGGAATACCGCATTGGCGACCATGACATCCGTGCGGGTGCGGATCGCCAGGAAGCCAAGTCGTTTACCGGTACCTCGCTGCCGGGCGGCTTCAGCTGGACGTACAGCCAGCAGAACGATCCCGCCGGCGCGATCGATGCCGGCCATGGCGTCGGCTCGCCGGCGGCGGCCGGTGGCCTGGGCAACCAGGGCTACTACGTCATCAAGTCCTACACCACCACCTCGGCGAAGGTGAAGACGGTGCAGGAATCGCAGTACCTCGAAGACCACTGGCAGGCGACCGATCGCTGGATGATCTACGCCGGCCTGCGTAACGAGCAGTTCAAGAACTACAACGGCGCCAACCAGGTGTACGCGAAACAGCGCCACCAGCTCGCACCGCGCCTGGGTGTGTCGTGGGACGTGTTCGGTGATTCCACGCTGAAGGTGTACGCCAACGCGGGCCGTTACCACCTGGCCATGCCGAACAACGTGGCGGTACGCGCGGCCTCCGGCTCGCTCAACACCACCGAGTACTTCACCTACACGGGTGTCGATGCGACCGGCAATCCGACGGGCCTGGCGTCCGTTCCTGTGAATCAGGCGGCGGGCTATACCTGTAACGGTACCAACGCCACCTCCGCCAACCTCGAGTGCGGTACCGCGCCGGATCCGCGTACCGTCGCGGCCAAGGGCCTGAAGTCGCACTACCAGGACGAGTACATCGCGGGCTTCGACATGGCGCTCTCGCCCAGCTGGAACTGGGGTGCCAAGGCCACGTGGCGCCAGCTGCGCAGCGCGATCGACGATACCTGTACGCCGGCCCTGGGCGGTGCGTGCTTCCTGTTCAACCCAGGCACGGGCAATACGTTCCTGCAGTTGCAGGATGACGGTTCGTTCGTCGAGCGCCACTACTCGAAGGATGAGCTGGGCCTGGGTAGCCTGAAGCGTAAGTACTACGCGCTGGACCTGTACCTGGAGCATCCGTTCGCCGACAAGTGGTACGGCCGCATCGACTACACCTGGTCGCGCAGCTACGGCAACACGGAAGGCCAGCTGGCATCCGATCTGGATACCGGTAACGGCGGCCAGGCTGACGTGTCGGTCACGCAGGACTGGGATCTTCCGCAGCTGATGGTCGGCGCCAATGGCCGGTTGCCGAACGATCGCACGCACCAGGTCAAGTTCTTCGGCTACTACCAGTTCACCGACGATCTGCGTTTCGGCATCAACGCCAACATCTCGTCGGGTCGTCCGAAGAACTGCACCAGCTTCTACCCGACCGCTGATCGTGGCCTGTACAACGGTTCGTTCTACTGGTTCTGCGGCCTGCCGGGCCAGGAAGGTTACGCGTTCTCGCCGCGCGGCTCACACGGTTCCGCACCCTGGACCTACCTGGTCAACCTCAATGCGGCCTACACCCCGTCGTGGTTCGACCGCCACCTTACGTTCCAGGTGGACGTGCTCAACGTGCTGAACAAGCAGCGGCCGACCACGTACAACTTCCGCTATGCAGCGAGCCGCACCACGCCGAGCCCGCTGTACCTGCGTGAGCTGAACTACACGGATCCGCGCGTCGTCCGCTTCACCGCCCGCTACGACTTCTAAGCAGGCGCACGTTCAAGGCACCGCTAAAACAAGAACAAGCCACGCGGCGGACAGCGGAAGTCCGCCGTACGGCACAAAGGATCACTCCCCAGATCGCCTCCGGTGTGAACCGGAGGCATTTTTTTAGGAATTTTTCCTATACGAAGCGACTTAAAAAAGCCTGCTTTGTCAGCTATTTGTGCACTAAGACCATGATCTGTATGGGTGCGTCGCAACAGTCTGAATAGCTGCCGCGTAAGTAATTACAGAGGTGTGCACTTTGTGTGAAATTTTCATGTTGTACGTATGCATTTTCTTACGTATACATGACGCACGTCACGGACAGTGGCGTTTTCGGGGGACGGCTTCGCAACCACGAAGCCGTTGATTAAAGGGGATTTCCAACCACCGACTTTTCTCGAACCTGGCAGACGCCGGGGCGGGGTCGGCTTGCCGCTTTTTCATGCGGCTGTGATTTTCACTGGGGAGAGTATTTGATGAGTTCGCGTATTTCTCGCGCCGGCGTGCTGAGCCGCCGCACCGCGCTGGCCCTGGCCATCGCCATGGGCACCGCCGCGCCGGGCGTTGTGCTCGCACAGGCCACCAGCGGTTCGCTGTTCGGTTCGGCTACGCCGGGCCAGACCGTCACGGCCACCAGCGATACGGGTGTCAGCCGTACCGTCACCGTCGACCAGCAGGGCCGTTACACCATCGGCCAGCTGCCGGTCGGTAACTACACCGTCACCCTGAAGCAGGGCGATGGCGTGGTCGATACCCGTTCCAACGTCACCCTGCGCGTGGGCGGTGGTACGGATGTTTCGTTCGCCGGTGCCACGGCCACCGCTGCCAACGCCTCGAGCCTGGAAGGTGTCACCGTCTCGGCCAACTCGCTGCCGTCCATCGACGTTTCCGCGGTCGACTCGCGTACCGTCATCACGTCGGAGCAGCTGAACAAGCTGCCGCTTGCCCGTACCGCCGAGGCCATCGCGCTGCTGGCACCGGGTGCCGTGGCGGGTAGCTCGTTCTTTACGGGCCCGACCGGTAACGCGCTGGTCTCGATCGCCGGTTCGGCCGTCACCGAGAACGCGTACTACATCAACGGCTTCAACACGACCGATCCGCTCAGCGGTTTCGGCGGTATCACCCTGCCGTACGGCGCCATCGACCAGCAGGAAATCCTCGCTGGTGGTTACGGCGCAGCGTACGGCCGTTCCTCGGGCGGCGTGATTTCGCAGGTCGGCAAGCGCGGTACCAACGACTGGCACTTCGGTGCACAGGTGCTGTGGGAGCCGAAGGGCACCAAGGCCAACCCGATGAACTACTACCGCCAGGTGGGTTCGCAGGCTGGCGCGCTGTACGACTACAACAAGAAGGACAAGCTGGACCGCGAGACGTACTCCGTCTATGCCGGCGGCCCGCTGATCAAGGACACGCTGTACATCTTCCTTGCTGCGGAGCAGGAGCGCCGTTCGGGTGACAATATCACCAGCACGGCCGCGCCGTTCGTTTACAGCCAGAGCTACCGCAACCCGAAGCTGTACGGCAAGATCGACTGGAACATCAACGACAGCAATATCCTTGAAGTGACCGGCGCGTCGAACAAGCAGAACTACGACGCGAGCATCTACGAATACGACTACGCCACCCGTACCAAGGGCGATTACGTCGGCAAGGACACGGCGGGTGCGCCGCTGAACAAATCCGGTGCTGACCTGTACACCGGTAAATTCACCAGCTACATCACCGACGACATCACGCTGACGGCCCTCTACGGCAAGATGAAGGGCACGTACTACACCGCCACCGGCGGTGACCAGTCGCTGCCGTCCATCATCCAGGCGAACCAGCAGGATCCGCTGCTCGGCAACACCATCACCAATGCCAACCCGGCCGCGACCACCGCGGACCCGAAGCACAAGTCGACCAACACGAACCTGCGCATCGACCTGAGCTGGCACGTGGGCGATCACACGATCGTCGGCGGTATCGATAACCAGAAGGTGCTCGACAAGGACGATGGTGACTCCACCACCGGCCCCGGTTACGCATGGGAATACTGGGCAGGCAAGCCGGGCACCCCGATCATCGGCAAGTCGCCGACCGATGCGGCATACGTCGCTCCCCCCGGTGGCCGCGGCTACTACGTGGCCCGCTACGTGTATCGCACCTCGTCCTCGGTTCGCACCACGCAGCGCGCCCAGTACCTGGAAGACACCTGGCAGGTCAACGACCGCTGGATGGTGAAGGTCGGTATCCGTAACGACCAGTTCACCAACTACAACCAGGACGGCGTGCCGTATCTGAAGCTCACCAGCCCGCAGTGGGCCCCGCGCCTCGGCGCCACCTGGGACGTGAACGGTGATTCCAGCCTGAAGATCTACGCTAACGCGGGCCGTTACTTCCTCGCGCTGCCGGCATCGGTCGCGCTGCGTTCCGCCGGTGCCTCGCTGTACACCCGTGAGTACTTCACCTACACGGGCATCGATGGCAACGGTATTCCGCAGGGCCTGACCCCGATCGCCAGCAGCACCGGCGGCCCGATCTCGGCCAACGGCGAGTACGGCGTGCCGCGCGACCCGAAGACGGCCGCGTCCACCACCATCAAGTCGGAATACCAGGATGAGTTCATCCTCGGTTTCGATGCGGCGCTGAACGACAAGTGGACCTACGGTGCGAAGGCCACGGTGCGCAAGCTGCGCAACGCGATCGACGACGTCGGCGACAGCGGCGCCATCCTGCGCAAGATGGAGCGTTCGGGTATCGATCCGGACACCATCGGCGATATCCAGGGTAGCTACCTGTTCAACCCGGGCCGTGCCAACACGTTCCTGATCCCGAACGTCAACGGCGGTTACTACAACGTCGAGATGAACAACGAAGACTTCGGGTTCCCGCACTCCAAGCGCAACTACTACGGCCTGGAGCTGTACCTGGATCACGCGTGGGACGGCAAGTACCAGGTCCGCTTCGACTACGTGTACTCGAAGAGCTACGGCAACTCCGAAGGCCAGGTGCGTTCGGATATCCGCCAGGACAACGTCTCGGCGACGGTGGACTGGGATTACGCCGAAGTCATGCAGTACTCGAACGGCGAACTGGCTAACAGCCGTAAGCACAACTTCAAGATCTACGGCTCCTACCAGCTGGCATCGGAGTGGATGGTCTCGGGCAATATCAACATTGCCTCGGGTGCACCGAAGAGCTGCCTGGGCTGGTTCGGTCCGGATGAGACCAACCCGAACCTCGGTTATGGCTCGTACTACCACTGGTGCGATGGCCAGCCGTCGCCCCCGGGTGCCGCAGGCCACAATCCGTGGACCTACATCGTCACGGGTGCGCTGGAATACCGCCCGGAATGGGCTGACAAGAAGCTTGCCTTCAACGTCACGGTCTTCAACCTGCTGAACCAGCGTAAGGAAACCCAGGTCTATCCGATCCACGGCCAGTCGTTCGCGCTGAACCCGCGTTATGACGTGCCGCTCTACCAGACCACCCCGCGTTACGCCCGTTTCGGCATCAGCTACGACTTCTAAGTAGCCGCGAAACGCCCCCGGGCCGGCCCGGCCCGGGGGAAATGCGAACCAATAACAACAAGATCACCGCGGCCGGCCCATCCACCCGGCCGACGGAAAGGCAAGGCAACTCCCCAGATCGCCTCTCCTCCTACCCGGGACGGGAGGCGTTTTTTACGCCAAAACGCTTGGCTAATAAGAAAAATCCAGCTCCGCCCGTGATTTGGGAGGGCCCTTTCCTGTCACCTGGCGTGAATAAAAACGCCCACCCCGTGTAAATAATTTGTTGACACGGTGGACCTTGCCCGCCTAGATTCGGGTTCGGCGAAATCCGGGTTTGTTTTTCGTGGATGCGAAAAACCCCCCGGGTAACGTTGACGGACTTGTCGGGAGCAGGTCTCGAGGGGCGGCGCCACCACTCTGGGAGGAGCAGGTGGCATCGGCAAATCACCCCCGAAAACATGCACCCCAAGGCCGACCTTTTTTTTCCGGCCATTGGTCGGTTTTGCACGTTTTCAGGCCCAATAGGGCCGATCTGGGGAGATTTGCACATGAGTTCTCGTAGCACCCGGCAGGCTTCGGTCCTGCGTCATTCCGCGTTGGCTATTGCCCTCGCGATCGGCATGGGCGGCACCGGTGCCGTCCTCGCCCAGTCCACTGCTGGTTACCTGTTCGGTTCGGCCCAGCCCGGCGACACCGTCGAGGTGAAGAGCGGCGGCGGTATCAACCGCGAAGTGCCGGTGGATGCCAACGGCCGTTTCCGCCTGGATAACCTCCCGGTCGGCTCCGCGTACGAAGTGAACCTCAAGCGCAATGGCGCCGTCGTCGATTCGCGCAAGAACGTGAACCTCACCGTCGGCAAGGGCACGGACGTTTCGTTCGCCGCCGCTGCCACGGCTGCCAGCGCCCAGTCGCTGGAATCGGTCACGGTCACCGCGAACTCGCTGCCGCCGGTCGACGTTTCCACGGTCGACTCGCGCACCGTCATCACCTCCGAACAGCTGGCCAAGCTCCCGCTGGGCCGCACCGCCGAAGCCATTGCGCTGCTGGCACCGGGTGCTGTCTCGGGTAGCGGCTACTTCCAGGGCCCGACCGGCAACCAGCTGGTGTCGATCGGTGGCGGCTCGGTCACCGAGAACGCCTACTACATCAACGGTTTCAACACGACCGACCCGCTGTCGGGCTTCGGCGGCATCACCCTGCCGTACGGTGCGATCGACCAGCAGGAAGTGCTCGCCGGTGGTTACGGCGCCGCTTACGGCCGTTCGGCCGGTGGTGTGATTTCGCAGGTCGGCAAGCGCGGCACCAATGAGTGGCACTTCGGTGCACAGGTGCTGTGGGAGCCGCGCGGCACCCGTTCGAGCTCGCCGAACGACCTGTACCAGGTCAACGGCAAGTCGACGCAGGCCGGCGAAGTCTTCAACTACAACAAGAAAGACACCCAGATGCGCCAGGTCGAGTCGGCCTACGTGGGTGGCCCGCTGATCAAGGACAAGCTGTACATCTTCCTTGCCGCGGAACAGGAAAAGGTGAATTCCGACCGTTACACGGATCGTGATTCCCCGGCTTATTACGATCGCTCGTACCGTAATCCGAAGTACTACGGCAAGATCGACTGGAACATCAACGACAGCAACATCCTTGAAGGTACCTACGCGTCGAACAAGCAGAACTACGACGCGAACATCTACAGCTTCGATTACTCGACGCTGTCGAAGGGCGCCCTGATCGGCAAGGACAACGGTGGCGTGCCGCCGACCAAGTCGGGTGCTGAGCTGTATTCGTTCAAGTACACCAGCTACATCACCGATGACCTGACCCTCACGGCCACCTACGGCAAGATGAAGGGCACGTACTACACCCCGATCCCGGAATCCGATAACCCGCACATCATCGGGCCGTCGAACCAGGATCCGGACGTCCTCGCTGGTCGTAACCCGATCAACAACGACAACCCGAGCACGCGCGTTTACGATCCGCAGCACAAGTCGACCAACCGCAACCTGCGCATCGATCTGAGCTACCACGCTGGCGACCACACCATCACGGGTGGTATCGATAACCAGGACGTGAAGGATTCGAAGGACGGCCAGTTCACCTCCGGCCCGGGTTATGCCTGGGAATACGGCCAGGTCGATCCGGGCGCTGACATCGCCGGTGACGGTCCGGGCAGCTCGAGCTATGTTGGCCCGGGTAACGCCAACGGTTACTACGTCGACAAGTACATCTACCAGGCCACGGCGTCGGTCCGCGTCAAGCAGCGCGCCCAGTACCTGGAAGATTCCTGGCAGGTCAACGACCGCTGGCTGGTGAAGGTCGGTATCCGCAACGACCAGTTCACCAACTACAACGGCCAGGGCCAGGCTTACCTCAAGCTCACCAGCCCGCAGTGGGCCCCGCGCCTGGGCGCCACCTGGGACGTCAACGGCGATTCGTCGCTGAAGGTCTATGCCAACGCTGGCCGCTACTACCTCGCCCTGCCGGCAAGCGTGGCACTGCGCTCGGCGGGCCAGTCGCTCTACACCCGTGAGTACTTCACCTACACGGGCATCGATGCGAACGGTATCCCGCAGGGCCTGGACCCGATCGCCACCGCCACCGGCGGCCCGATCTCGGCCAACCGTGAATACGGCGTCCTGCGTGACCCGAACACGGCCGCCTCGCGCAGCCTGAAGTCGGAATACCAGGACGAGTTCATCCTCGGCTTCGACAAGACCCTGGGCGACAAGTGGGTCTACGGCGCCAAGGCCACGGTGCGCAAGCTGAAGAACGCCATCGATGACGTCGGCGATTCGGACACGATCCAGGCTGCCCTCATCCGTCAGGGTGTGGATCCGGCGACGATCGGTGATATCCAGGGCAGCTACCTGTTCAACCCGGGCCGCTCGTCGGACTTCCTGGTGCCGAACACCAACGGTGGTTACTACACCGCTCATGTGACGAACGCCGACTTCGGCTTCCCGCACCTGAAGCGTAACTATTACGGCCTCGAGATGTACCTCGAGCATCCGTTCGATGGTAAGTGGTACGGCAAGCTGGATTACCTGTACTCGAAGAGCTACGGCAACTCGGAAGGCCAGGTCCGTTCGGACATCGGCCAGACCGACGTGTCGGCGACGGTGGACTGGGACTTCCCGGCCCTCATGAGCTACTCGAACGGCGAACTGTCCAACAGCCGCCGCCACACGATCAAGGCCTACGGTTCGTACCAGCTGACCGACGAGTTCCTGCTCTCGGGTAACCTGACGATCCAGTCCGGCGCGCCGAAGGATTGCCTGGGTTACTACGGTTCGGACCAGTCTGACCCGACCGGCTATGGTTCGTACTACCACTGGTGCTACGGCGAGCCGTCGCCCCCGGGTAAGCAGGGCCACCTGCCGTTCACGTACCTCATGGACCTGAGCGCCGAGTACCGTCCGATCTGGGCCGACAAGAAGCTCGCCTTCACCGTGTCCGTGTTCAACGTGTTCAACAAGCGCGACAAGCTTGCGATTTACCCGCAGGCTGGCCAGAGCACCGCGGTCGATCCGGATTACAAGACCACGCTGTTCCAGACCACCCCGCGTTACGCTCGCTTCGGCATCAGCTACGACTTCTAATCGGTCGCAGCACACTGCCAGCCGCCACCCCCTGGGGTGGCGGCACCCCAGAGAGGCGCCACCTTCGGGTGGCGTCTTTTTTTATGGGAGGGGCAGGTTTTGACTGGTATCAGGACAAACTTGCGAAAAATCAGGGGTTTGGCAAATTCGGCATGAATGAGGTGGGAAATGCGCAGCGGTTCGCGCTTCCACGTCCTCGCGGCAGGCGCCGCTTGACTTTTCCACAGCCGTTTTTGCCGGTATGCTCCATGGTTCCCCCCGGAAGTCCTTGCGGGCCATGCGCTTGCGTATCTTCCGTGACCCACACACATTTCCGTTTCAAACGAGGCTCGACCATGCGCAGGATTCTCTTGTCGCTCGCATCCGTATCCGCCCTGGCGCTTGCCGGTTGCGGTGGCGGTTCGGACAACAACGGCCAGCAGGCCGCCGCTGGTGGCGAGAATGCCGCTCCCGCCAACGCCGTGACTGGCACCGTGACCCTGCGTGACGCGGGCGCCTCGCTGTCGCCGGACGCCAAGCTCGACCTGAAGCTGGTCGATGTGTCGGCCGAGGGCTCGCAGCCGCTGGCCACCAAGTCGATTGCGCCGGTCACCCTGCCGCAGCAGTTCCAGCTCGATTTCAACGCCGCCGACCTCAACCCCAACGACATGTACATCGTCGAGGTGTCCCTGCAGGATGGCGAGCGCCACTACTCGTCGCCGCTGAAGACCCCGGTGCTCACCAAGGGCGCCAAGAACGTTGCCAACATCCAGCTCGTGGGTGAAGCCACCCCGGGCGAAAAGGAACTGGCCGGCTTTAACACCGTCAAGAAGAACATCGGCGGTATGAAGATGACCCAGGGCACCGCGCTGAAGGAAGGCGAGTCGCGCGGCTGGCAGATCTTCAAGAAGGGCAACGATGTCGTCTTCGTCATCGAGCTGGTCGACTACGGCGATAAGGGCTTTACCTCCACGAACTACGCTTACAAGGATGGCAAGCCTTGGGTGATCGTGCAGGAGAAGAAGCCGAGCAAGGATGCCAAGCCGACCTCGACCGAGCGTGCAGGCTGGAACGATGCCGGCGACCTCGTGCTGAAGGAAAATCAGGCTGGCAGCAAGACCGACGTCCTCAGCGACGACGACGCCAACAGCCTGAAGAGCCAGGCCCAGGCCATGTACACGAAGGCTGGCGGCAAGAAGTAAGCTGCCGCCTTGCGATGAAATGAAAACGCCGGCGAAAGCCGGCGTTTTTTTGTGCGTTGTTATCGCCCCGGGGTTGATCGGGCCAGCTCGGCGCTGGCCCGATCCACGCCAACTCAGAACGCCAGCTTCACACCCAGGTTCAGGCTGTTGAGGCGCTGGGTGTCATCGCTGAAACGGCCGCTGTAGCTGGCCCAGCCGCTCCAGCTCTTGCTGAAGTCGGCGGAGATGCCCACATCGGCGGTCGCCCAGGTCTTGTCGGGCGTGAAGCCCTGCAGCTCGAACTTGCCGCTCATGTTGGTGAGGCCGGCGGTGACGTAACGATCGTCGGCGCGGCCATCGTGGTTGTAGGCCACTTCGACAAACGGATGCACGGTGGTGCTGCCGGTGGCCCACGAACCCTGCAGGCGCCAGCCCAGCGTTTCGATACGGGCGTTGCGCACCTGCTTGCCGAAGGTCATGGCGGTGCTGGTGTTGTTACGCTCGGTGTAACCGAACACGCGCAGCTGTTCGAATTCCACCGTGGCGAACGGGCCCGTCTTCAGCGAATCGCTGCCGAACCACCAGCCGCCGGTCAGGCCGCCGCCAACGTGCGAACCATCGGTCTTGCCGGTTTCCGTGCGGCGTGCGGCGCCCAGGTCGATGCGGCGATCGATATCGGTGAAGCTCAGCTGGCCGAAGGTGGCGAAGCCGCCCACGTAGCCACCACCCTGGTGGTAGAACGCGTAGCCAGTGCCGGCCACGTCCTGCATCTTGTAACCGCCACCGCCCTTGAAGTCCGCATTGGCCTGGGCAAGGCCCAGCGCAACGCCCGCGTTGAAGTTGTCGTTGATGCGCGCATCCGCACCGACGGTGAGGTTCACGTTATCGCTATCGGTCTGCGGCGAGTTGCTGGTGTTCTTGTACTTCTGCTGGCCGTATTCGACCGAGGCGAAGAAGCGCGACTCGGCGCCGAAGTTGTCGGCAATCATTTCGTTGCGCAGCGCGCGCTGGTGCGCGGCATCGGACGCGAGGCCGGCTTCACCCAGCAGCGAGATCTGCTTCGGCGCTTCGAGCACGGAGATGGCGTACTGGCTGAGCAGGGCGTGCGCGGCGGTGGTCGGGTGGATGCCGTCGGCGAACAGCCAGGTGTTGGCGGCGTTCGGGTCGCGCAGGGTCGCGGGCGAGCAGGTGATCGAGCTGGCCGTGGTGCAGGCCGGCACGGTGACATTGGTGAAACCGTACGCCGACGGGTTGGCGATCACTTCGTTGAGCAGGGAGTACGTATCGATCGATACGATGCCCTTGT
The DNA here is from genome assembly GCF_050435445.1 of Luteibacter sp. 621. NCBI lineage: Bacteria > Pseudomonadati > Pseudomonadota > Gammaproteobacteria > Lysobacterales > Rhodanobacteraceae > Luteibacter > Luteibacter sp. 621. The sequence continues at coordinate 22,235 of NZ_JBNDKI010000028.1, forward strand.
TCAACGTGGAGAGGCCGCCGCTGAGGACGCCGTTGTAGATCTGCGACAGCGAGGTGATGCTGGATGCAGCCGCCGCGCCCGATGCCTGGGCGGCCGGGGTCTTGCCGATATCGGGCAGGTTGAACACCACGATGGTCTTGGCACCGGCGGCCTGAAGGGCGGCGATCTGGCCAACTTCCTGCTGGGCGGCCGTGCCGACGATGACCTGCGCCTGGGCCGGGTTCTGCGTGGCGGCCAGGATATCGTTGGCGCCGATCCACATGGTGTACAGGGCGTTCGGGTCAGCCTTGCCGCCGTTGGCGGTCAGGTACTGCTGGATCTGTGCCGAGGTAGGCGGCACCGGGTTGGCCACGCCTGCGCGGGCGCCACCGAAGGCGTAATCCGTGCCGCCCTGGAGCGACGGGGTGAGCGAGAGGTTGAAGTACTTCGCGATGTTCTCCACCGCGACCGTACCCGGGTTGGTGGTGAAGCGGGAGATCACCGGCGAGCCCGAAAGGATCGAGACATTGCCGTTATCGCTCAGGCTGTCGCCGAACGAGACAACCTGCTGGAACCCGTCGGCGTGCGCCCCGGCACTGAACAGAAGGGCGGCACCGATGGCGCCTGCGAGATGACGAATACGCATTTTGAAATCACTCCGTGTGTGGGGCGTTAGAGAATCGTTACCGTAGCCGAAGCCATACGGCGGCGCATGCTGCGCCGCCGCAGGTTTTTTGCAGGGTTGGGGTGCATCGCGCGCAAGCGCGCTCCTACAGGGAGCGCGCTGCGTTTCAACGGTTGTGTTCCCCTGTGGGGCGCACGCTTTCGCGCGCCCCCCGCGTCGTCAGCGTTTGAGAGCTTTCGAAAACGCGTCCGCAAACGCGCTATTGGCCGGTGCCGGTGTGGCCTTCGGTGCCTGGGCCGGGCGCGAACCACCGCCACTCTGGCCGCCGCGGCGGTTGCCGCCGGCATTGGCATCGTCGCGCTGGCCGGGACGGCCCGTGCGCGCTTCACCCGGCACATCGTCCAGGCGCATGCTGAGCGCGATGCGCTTGCGCGGCAGGTCTACTTCCATGACCTTTACCTTCACGATATCGCCGGCCTTCACCGCATCGCGCGGATCCTTGACGAAGGTGTGCGACAGCGCGGAGACGTGGACCAGGCCATCCTGGTGCACGCCGATATCCACGAACGCGCCGAACGCGGCCACGTTGGTGACGCGGCCTTCCAGCACCATGCCGACCTTGAGGTCCTTCAGGTCTTCCACGCCCTCGGCGAAGCTGGGCGCGATGAATTCCGGACGCGGATCGCGGCCCGGTTTTTCGAGTTCCTTGAGGATGTCGCGCACCGTCGGAACACCGAACGTTTCGTCGGTGAAATCTTCGGCTTTCAGCCCACGCAGGAACGACGTATCGCCGATCACCTGCTTCACTTCACGGCCGCACTGCTTGAGAATTCGCTCAACGACCGGGTAGGCCTCGGGATGGACCGAGCTGGCATCCAGCGGGTTGTTGCCGCCGGTGATGCGCAGGAAGCCCGCGCACTGTTCGAAGGCCTTGTCGCCCAGGCGCGGTACTTTCAGCAGGTCCTTGCGGCTGCCGAACGCGCCATTGGCGTCGCGATGCTTCACCACGTTCTCGGCGACGCTGGACGACAGGCCGGCGACGCGTGCGAGCAGCGGTGCGGAGGCGGTGTTCACATCCACGCCCACCGCGTTAACGCAGTCTTCCACCCGCGCATCGAGCGCGCGGGCGAGCTTCACCTGGTTCACGTCGTGCTGGTACTGGCCCACGCCGATGGCCTTGGGCTCGATCTTCACCAGCTCCGCCAGCGGATCCTGCAGGCGGCGCGCGATGGAAACCGCTCCGCGGATCGACACGTCGAGTTCGGGGAATTCCTTCGAAGCGAGTTCGGAGGCGGAGTACACCGAGGCGCCTGCTTCGCTGACGACCACCTTGGACAGGTTCAACTCCGGCATCTTGCGCATGACATCGCCGACCAGCTTGTCGGTTTCGCGCGATGCCGTGCCATTACCGATGGCGACCAGGCCCACGCCGTGCTGCTTGCTGAGCTGCGCAATGCGGACCATGGACTGGTCCCACTGGTTGCGCGGCTCATGCGGGTAGATGGTGTCGTAGGCGAGCAGCTTGCCGGTGGCATCCACGATGGCGAGCTTGCAGCCGGTGCGGATGCCCGGATCGAGGCCCATCACCGTCTTGGCGCCGGCCGGTGCCGCGAGCAGCAGGTCCTTCAGGTTCTCGCCGAACACGCGGATCGCTTCGTCCTCGGCGCCTTCGCGCACGCGGCCGAACAGGTCGAGCGTCAGGTGCAGGTGCAGCTTCACCCGCCAGGTCAGGCGCACGGTTTCGCGCAGCCACGCATCGGCCGGGCGGCCGCGGTCGCTGATGCCGGCGCGCACGGCCACGCGGCCTTCGCCTTCGGCGTGGCCCTGGTCCGCATCCAGCGCGGGGTTCAGGTCGATCTCCAGGATGCCCTCGTTGCGTGCACGCATGAGCGCCAGCAGGCGGTGCGAGGGGATCTTGGACAGGGCTTCGGTGTGGTCGAAGTAATCGCGGAACTTCGCGCCTTCGTTTTCCTTGCCGGCCACCACGGCAGCCTTGATCTGGCCCTTCTCCCACAGCCAGTCGCGCAGCTCACCCACGAGCGCGGCGTCTTCGGCAATGGTTTCCATGAGGATGGCGCGCGCGCCATCCAGTGCGGCCTTCACATCGGCCACGCCCTTCTCGGCATCCACGAAGCCGGCGGCGAACGTTTCCGGGTCCTGCGAGGGGTCTTCGCGCAGGCCGGTGGCCAGTGGCTCCAGGCCGGCCTCACGGGCGATCTGGGCCTTGGTGCGGCGCTTGGGCTTGTACGGGAGGTACAGATCCTCAAGGCGTGCCTTGGTGTCGGCGGTGAGGATGTCCGCCTTGAGGGCGTCGGTCATCTTGCCCTGCTCGGCGATGCTGTCGAGGATGGCCGAGCGGCGGTCCTCCAGTTCGCGCAGGTAGCGCAGGCGCTCTTCCAGCAGGCGCAGCTGCGTGTCGTCGAGGCCGCCGGTCACTTCCTTGCGGTAGCGGGCGATGAACGGCACGGTGGCGCCACCATCGAGAAGATCCACCGCCGCGCGTACCTGGTCGGGGCGGGCGGCGATGTCCTGGGCGATACGTTGTTCGATGCTCTGCATGTCTTTCCTGTGCTAGCTCAGCCGACCGAAACGAGGGCCGGGCCGCCGATGATAGCAAGCAGGGCAGGCCGGCCGCCGCCGCGGCCGGCCGGGGCATCAGGCGTCGAAGCTTCCGGTCGGGCCGCTGGGGCCGCTACGCGGGGCCGGCGTGGCGCGCGCATCGGCGCGGCCGGTGAGCACGTAGGTGCCGGCCAGCATGTCGTGGATGCCCTGCTTGCGCTCGGAGAACGCAGCGGTGATGTAGAACACCATCGGCAGGATCGACAGGAACGGTACGGCGTTGGCCAGGCGGATGAGGTTGCGGCCGGCCGCACGGCCCGCGGTCAGGCGCTGCCCGGCGGTATCGGTGACCCGGATGCCCACGGCGAGCTTGCCCGGCGTGGCCTGCCACTTCGAGGACTCGAACAGTACGTAGTAAACGAAGCCGATCAGCAGCACCACGTACGCGATGGGGCGCACTTCATCGAGGTAGGCGGTCATCGCCGCGCTCTGGTTGGTTTCCATCTGCGCGAAGAACGTGGTGATGGCGTGCTGGAAACCCATCGCCATCGCGATGAACGTGGAGGGGATGGTGATCAGGATGTAATCGATGACCCACGCGCCGAAGCGCAGCCAGAAGCCCGCGTATTCAGGTGCCACCGTGTTCTCAGTGATCCCCATGAACGGCTGTTCCCGCGGCGGCGGGGGTGGCGGCGCCGCGGCACCCGGCGGGGGCGTGGCGGGGCGGTCTTCCGGGAACAGCTCGCCCAGCGGGCGCCAGTCGGTCATGCCCTCGTACCAGCCGAGTTCCTCGGGGCGGCAGGTGCCATCCCGCAGCCACTGGCGGATCTCGTCATCGGGGTAGGGGCCGAAGCGCTCGCCGTTCCGTCCGATCCAGACTTGCATGGTGTGTCATCCGTAAGTCGCTAACTGCCCCGGATGATGCCAGATGCCTGCGTGCCCGCCGAGGGCCAGAGGTCAGGCGGCCCGGCGCTTCAGGTGTACGAGTAGCAGCGAAATGGCGGCCGGCGTGACGCCACTGATCCGCGAGGCCTGGCCGATCGTGGCGGGCAGGGAGCGCTTCAGCTTGGTCATGACCTCGGCCGACAGGCCGCGCACGCGGTCGTAGTCGAAATCGCCGGGGATCGCGGTGGCCTCGTGGCGGCGCTGGCGTTCGATCTCGTCACGCTGGCGCTCCAGGTAACCGGAGTACTTGGCCTGCACTTCCACCTGCGTCGCGACTTCGGCATCCGCCACGGCCGGGCCCAGTTCGGGCACGGCCATCAGCGCGGCGTAATCGAGTTCGGGCCGGCGCAGCAGATCGAGCGCGTGGGTTTCGCGGCTCACGGCGATACCGAGCGAGCGCTCGATCGCCGCGCCTAGCGTATTGGTGGGCGCTGCCCACATGCTGCGCAGGCGCGCGGTTTCTTTCTCTGCCGCATCGCGCTTTTCTTCCAGCCGGCGGAAGCGCGCCTCGGGCACTACGCCGCGCGCGAAACCCTCGGGTGTCAGGCGCAGGTCGGCGTTGTCTTCGCGCAGGTGCAGGCGGTATTCCGCGCGGGACGTGAACATGCGGTACGGCTCGATCGTGCCGTTGGTGGTGAGGTCATCGATGAGCACCCCCACGTACGCTTCGTCGCGGCGCGGGTACCACGGTGCCTCGCCGCGAACGGCGAGAGCGGCATTCATGCCAGCGATGAGGCCCTGCGCGCCAGCTTCTTCGTAGCCCGTGGTGCCATTGATCTGGCCGGCGAAATAAAGACCGGGGATCCCCTTTGTTTCCAGCCACGGGTGCAGGCCGCGCGGATCGAAGTAGTCGTATTCGATGGCGTAGCCCGGGCGCGTGATGTGCGCGTTCTCGAAGCCAGGAATGGAACGCACGAGCGCGTACTGCACATCGAACGGTAGCGAGGTGGAGATGCCGTTCGGGTAGATCTCGAACGTATCCAGGCCTTCCGGCTCGACGAAGATCTGGTGCGAAAGCTTATCGGCGAAGCGCACCACCTTGTCTTCGATGGAGGGGCAGTAACGCGGGCCCACGCCTTCGATCTGGCCGCTGTACAGCGGCGAGCGATCCAGCGAGCCGCGGATCAGGTCGTGGGTGGCTTCGGTCGTGTGCGTGATCCAGCAGCTCACCTGGTGCGGGTGATCAGCCGCCGAACCCATGAACGAGAAGTGCGGCATCGGGTTATCCCCGGCCTGCTCCTCGAGCACGCTGTAGTTGATGCTGCGGCTATCAATACGCGGCGGCGTGCCGGTCTTCAGGCGATCGGCCGCTACCGGTAGCTCGCGCAGTTTCGCGGCGAGGGTTGATGCGGGCGGATCGCCCGCGCGGCCACCGGCATACTGCGCCGGGCCGATATGGATCTTGCCGGCCAGGAACGTACCTGCGGTGAGCACGACGGCAGGCGCGTGGAAGTCGAGGCCCATCTGCGTGCGCACGCCAATGACCTTGCCGTTCTCAAGCAGAAGGTCATCCACGGCTTGCTGGAACAGGCTCAGGTTCGGCTGGGTTTCCACGATGTGGCGGATGGCCGCCTTATACAGCGCGCGGTCGGCCTGGCAGCGGGTGGCGCGCACGGCCGGCCCCTTGGAGGCATTAAGCGTGCGCCATTGGATACCGGCCAGATCGGCCGCGCGGCCCATCGCGCCGCCCAGTGCATCGATCTCCTTCACGAGGTGACCCTTGCCGATACCGCCAATGGCGGGGTTGCAGCTCATCTGGCCGATGGTTTCGATGTTGTGGCTCAGCAGGAGCGTGCGTGCGCCCACGCGGGCAGCCGCCAGCGCGGCCTCCGTGCCGGCATGGCCGCCACCGACCACGATCACGTCGTAGGTTTCTGGATAAATCATCGGAAGGATCGCGGGCAAAGGGCCGGGTTGGTTATTTTAGCGCCACTTGGGATCCCGTGTAGGCGCCCGCCCGGGGACGTTATCGCGAACGGTGCCCCCCACAGGGTGAGCTCCTGCACAAATTCGGAGGCGGTTGGCACGGATGCTGCTTTGCTTGCAGGGCACTTCCACCAGGCAGACGCTGCGCGACATACGCGCGCTGAGATCGAGCGACAGGGGCTTGATCGCGTGCTGGAGGAAGGAAGCGGGATGCGGGCAGGGACGCCCCATTCGGTTCTAAGAATGAGATCTGGCGCCCAGCGGTCTCAGGAACAGGGGGAATCCAGGATGACCGTGCTGCTGGGCGCCAGAAACCGAAGTGATTGGCACGAATAGCCGCGGCCCCTGCCGCGGCTTTCTTCGTTGGAGCCAAACATACTCTGTCCGGATGAACCGTGTGTGACTTTTTTGTCAACGATCGGCTCTATTTCGGCAATTGGTGACGCTGAGCGTCAGTTTTTGATAATCGCGTCACCCTAACGCAACCCGGGCAAGGATATCCGTCAGGTCACGTGATAGATCCTTCCTTGCGGCGAGTTCCGCGACCACGGCATGCGCCGCTTCCCGGCGCGCCGGCTCCAGTCGCTTCCACCCGTTGAAGGCCGTGGCCACGCGTGCGGCCACCTGTGGGTTGAGCGCGTCGATGGCCACGAGACGATCCGCCAACCACCGATACGCCGCGCCATCCGCACGGTGGAAGCCGGTGGGGTTGGCGCGCGCAAAGGTGCCCAGCAACGCCTGCACGCGGTTGGGATTCTTCAGGGTGAAAGCGGGATCGCCCTCCAGCGCCTGGATGCGGGCCAGCGCCGCGTCGCCGGGCAGCTGCGCCTGGGCGGCGAACCACTTGTCGAGCGCCAGGGCGTTGCCGTCGTAACGCTGGCGGAAGTGCGCCAGCGGTTCCGCCGCGGCGTCCGCATCGGCTACCGCCAGCGTGGTGAGGGCCGCCAGTCGATCGGTCATGCCGGGCGATTGGGTGTACTGCGCGTGGGCGAGCGCCAGCGTGCCTGGCTGGTCGACCAGTGCAAGCAGATCGAGCACGCGGCGCTTGAGCTGGCGCCGGGCCTGGCTGGCGGCATCCAGGCCCGCGCTCGTGTGGGCGCGCAACGCGGCGTAGCGGGTACGTAGCGTATCGGGCCCGATGGCTTCGGCCAGGGCACGCAGCATGCCCTGGCGCACCGCGCGGATGCGCTCCGGGTCGCGTTCCGCCTGACGCTCCACCAGTTCAATTTCGCCCGGCGGTGTCAGCAACTCTGCGAGCAGCGCATCATCGATGCTCGCGTCGCCGAACAGCCCCGCGAGTGCGGAGGACCATGCCGCGACGGCGGCGCCGTTCGGCTTGCCGTCACGGAACTCGTCGTACGCGAGGGCCGCCAGTTGCTGGCCCGCATCCCAGCGGTTGAACCCATCGGCATCGTGGCGCAGGAGCAGGGCGAGTTCCGCCGGCGCGTACTCACACTCCAGGATGACCGGCGAGGAAAAACCACGCAGCAACGAAGGCACGGGTGCTGTCGCGATGTCCTCGAATACGAACGCCTGCTCGGCGCCGGCGAGCACAACGGTGCGCTCGGTGCTACCGGCTTCCGCTTCGCCTTCCATGCGCAGGGGCACAGCCTTGCCGCTTGCATCGAATAGGGAAAGACGCACGGGCACCGGCAGTGCCTGCTTGTTAGGTTGGCCGGCACTCGCCGGGGTGCGCTGGCGCAACAGCAGGCGGTAGCGGCGCTTGTCCGCCTCATAGCGGCCTTCGGCGCTCAGCCGCGGCGTACCGGCCTGGCCGTACCAGGCCAGGTAGCCGGAGAGGTCAACGCCGTTGGCATCGCCCAGGGCCTTCAGGTAATCCTCGATCGTCGCGGCCTGGCCGTCGTGGCGCTGGAAGTACAGATCCATGCCCTTGCGGAAGCCATCGTGGCCCAGGTGCCCGGCGATCATGCGCACGAGCTCGGCGCCCTTTTCGTACACGGTGGCCGTGTAGAAGTTGTTGATCTCCGAATACTGCGACGGCCGCACCGGGTGCGAAAGCGGGCCGGCATCTTCGGGGAATTGCGCGCGGCGTAGCAAGGCCACATCCTCGATGCGCTTGAGCGGCGCCGAGTTCATGTCGGCCGAAAAGCTCTGCTCGCGGAAAACGGTGAGGCCTTCCTTCAGGCTAAGCTGGAACCAGTCGCGACAGGTGACGCGGTTGCCGCTCCAGTTATGGAAGTATTCGTGGGCAACCACCGCCTCGACATGGCGGTATTCGTCATCGGTACTGGAATCCGGGTCGGCCAGCAGGTACTTCGCGTTGAAGATGTTGAGGCCCTTGTTCTCCATCGCACCCATGTTGAAATCGTGGGTGGCAACGACATGGAATACGTCCAGGTCGTAGTTGCGCCCGTACGCTTCTTCATCCCAGCGCATGGAGCGCACCAGGGAATCCATGGCGTAGTCGCAGCGGTCAATGACATCGGCCTCGGCCCAGATGTGCAGGCCTACCTGGCGGCCATCCGCGGTCGTGTAATCCTGGCTGATGCGCTCAAGCCGGCCGGCGACCAGTGCAAACAGGTAACTCGGTTTCGGGTGTGGGTCGGCAAAGCGGGCCCAATGCCGGCCATCGGGCAATTCACCCGCGCCGTCGGGATTGCCGCCGGCCAGCAGCACAGGGAAGCGTGCCTTGTCCGCACGCAGGGTTACGGTGTACTTCGAAAGCACATCGGGGCGATCGGGGTAGAACGTGATGTGGCGGAAACCTTCGGCTTCGCACTGGGTGAGCAGGAAGCCCTTTTCGCGGCTGCCGGAAAGGTAAAGCCCCTCGAACGCGGTATTTTCCGCCGGGCGCAAACCCACGCGCGTGGTCAACGTGCAGCGGTCGCCCTCGACACCCACTTCGAGCACGCCGTTTGCAAGGATGTATTCGCCTTCACCCAGCGTGCGGCCATCGACGGTGAGCGCCAGCAACTCGAGGCCCTCGCCGTGCAGGCGGATAGGCTCATCGGCCTGGCGCACCAGCGCCAGCGTGGCCAGCACGTCGGTGTGATCGATGCCTAGATCGAACTCCAGGGCGACGTGTTCGACCGTCCATGCGGGCGGGCGGTAATCGGCCAGGCGGATAACAGTGGTGGGGGTATCGGATCGGTCGCTCATGGCGTCAGACAGTCGTGGTGCGGGCTCTGGCAGGCTAACATGCGGGCAGATCCGCCAAAAGGAACCCTCCGATGTCCCGTTTTGCCGTGACGCGCTCGACCATGGGCGCACAGGAACTGGTGGTCCTCCGCGATAGCGAGGCCCGGCGTGAAATTCACATCGCACGCCGCGGTGCCACCGTGGTCTCCATAAGCGTTCCCACGCGTGCCGGCGAGCGCAATATCGCCGATGCCTTTCTTAACGAACAGGAACTGGTGCCGCATAAGGGTTCCCGTTTCGCGATCATGGCGCCGTTCGCTAATCGCATTAATAACGCGAGCTATACGTTTGAAGGGAAATCCTACGATTTGCAGCCGGGTGTTGTCGGTGCCGATCGCGCGATCCGACACGGCTTCCTGCGAGGCGAGCTGTTCGATATCACCCTTGAGCAGGCGAACGACGATGCCGCAACGGTGACGTTCGCAACCAGCGCCATCCGGCCGGGCGTGCATCCAGGCTATCCGTTCGCACTGGATTTCAGCGTCACCTTCACGCTCGACGCCCGCGGCGTGACCCTGGAAACCCACACCCGTAATGTTGGCGACCATGCCGCGCCTACCTTCTTTGGCTGGCACCCCTATTTCCGTCTTTCGGATAATCCGATCGATACCTGGGAGCTGCAGGTTCCTGCCGAAACCGTCATTGTCGCCGGTGAGGATTTCATTCCGGTACCGGGGAAGGCGGCATGGCAATCCATCAACGATGCGGATGCTTCGCTGGATTTCCGCCAGCGCCGCAGCATCGGTGCCACGCCACTGAACAACACCTATGCCGACCTTCAGGTGGATGACGATGGTAAGGCGCGTACTTACCTGCGCGACCCGCAGACCGGTACGGGTCTTGCGGTGTGGCAGGAGCGCGGCGTGATGCTGGTGTTCACTTCCGATACGAACGAGCGCGATCCGCGCAAGTCCGTCGCGCTCGAGCCGATGGAATCGATTCCTGATGCGTTCAATCGCGAGGATTGCGCGGCGGCGTTGAAGCTGGCGCCGGGTGAGGAGCGTCGCTTCGTCTGCGGCATGGAGTTCACCGCGTGACACTGCCTTCGTTTGCGGAAGTGCGCGATGCGGCGGCGCGTATCGCGCCGCACGCGCGCATCACTCCGGTCATGCGCAGCGATCTCATCGATGCGCGCACCGGCGCATCTGTGTGGTTCAAGTGCGAGAACCTGCAGCGCGGCGGTGCCTTCAAGTTCCGCGGTGCCACCAATGCCGTGTGGTCGCTCACGGATGAGGAGGCGGCGAATGGCGTGGTCACGCATTCGTCGGGGAACCACGGCAACGCGCTGGCCATGGCGGCACGTACCCGGGGCATCCCCGCGCACGTCGTGGTGCCCGAGGGCGCGGTAAAAGCGAAGGTCGATGCAATCATCGCCGCCGGTGCCACGATTCATCGTTGCGCCGCGACCACCGCCGCACGTGAGGCGAAAGCGGCCGAGGTCATGGCCGCCACCGGCGCAAACCTGGTCCACCCATACGCGGATTCACGTGTCATGGCGGGACAGGGCACGCTCGTGCCGGAGCTTCTCCAACAGGCGCCGGACGTGGATACCCTCGTGTTCCCGGTCGGGGGCGGTGGCCTTGCAGCGGGGTGCTCCATCGCGGCGCACGGGATCGATCCCGGTCTCGTCCTGTACGGCGCCGAGCCCGAAGGCGCGGACGATGCGGCGCGTTCGCTGGAGGCGGATGAGCGCGTCGGGCCGTTTACTCCCGATACGATCTGCGATGGCCTGCGTACGCTCATCGGCGAACCGAACTTCCACGCGTTGCGCGATCACCAGGTTCGTGTGCTCCGCGTGAGCGATGAGGAAGTTATCGCGGCCATGCGCCTGCTCTGGAGGGAGTTGCGCGTGGTGGTCGAGCCCTCCAGTGCAACCACATTGGCCGCACTGCTGCGTTATCCCGAGCGCTTTGCCGGCCGTAAGGTGGGTGCCGTGATCACCGGTGGCAACGTCGACCTCGACGCGCTTCCCTGGTAACCATGGGCGCGGGCGCCGCCTCGTGCGGCGTCAGCGTCGCCCGCGCGCCGTGCAGGGCTCGCTCGCTGCGCCGCAGTCGCATGCGCCCACTGCGCGTGCCGGGCCGCCCGGACAGAACAGGCGCGGCCATGTTCCTAACCTAGTCGTTCCTTCCGCGACGACGAGGTGGAACATGCGTTGTTCCTGGGCAGACCACAGCGACATGGAACGCGAGTGGCACGATAACGAGTGGGGCAGGATCGTCCGTGACGATCGCCGGTTGTTTGAGCTCCTGGCTCTGAAAGGCGCGCAGGCCGGGCTGGCCTGGCGTACGGTGCTGGGCAAGCGCGACGCCTACCGGCAGTTGTTTCACCAGTTCGATATCGAGCGCATCGCGAGCATGGACGATGATGAGCTGGCATCGGTGGCCGTGAATCGCGGCATCATCCGGCACCGGCTCAAGGTAACTTCCGTGCGTGCGAACGCGCGCATCGTTCTGGGCATGGCCCAGAGGGGGGAGTCCCTGGCCGAGCTGCTGTGGTCGTTCACCCAGGGTGAGCCGATCATCAACGCGCACAGCGAACCGCGTGACGTACCCATGCGCTCTGAGCTGTCTGACCAGATGAGCGTTGAGCTACAGCGGCGCGGTTTTCAATTCGCCGGCACGGCTATCTGTTACGGCCTCATGCAGTCCGCAGGTATCGTCAACGATCACCTGGTGACATGCGATTGCTACCACCGGTAGCTCACGTAAACGGGTTCTTCCGCCGGGAGCCGCGCAGCTTGTCGATGGAGAAGCTGGCGATCTCGCCATCGCCTTCGCGGCGCGACTGGCCTTCCGGCGGACCCCACGCGTGTGCCGTCACTACTTCCCAGGTGGAGGGGATAGTGCCTTCGGAACGGAGCGCTTCGTAGGCATCGAGCATGCGCTTGTAGTGCTGCTTGCCGGTCAGCCCACGCAGGCGACCAGCGTCGGCATTGTTCGCGCCGAGCCCGCGCAGTTCATCGAGCAGGGCACGGGGCGTGGGGTAGGTCAGCGTGTAGCGCTCGGCGAACAACACCGGGTCTTTCAGGCCCTGGGCCAGCATGGCATCGCCGACATCGTGCATATCCAGGAAGCGGGCCACATGGGCGTGCTGGTCGGCACTGGCCCACGCGGCGCGCAGTTCGTGCAACGTATCCGGGCCAAACGTCGAGAACGTGAGCAGGCCGCCGGGCTTCAGGACGCGTGCACACTCGGCGAACAGGCGCGAGAGATCCTCGCACCACTGGAAGCAGAGGTTGGAGAACAGCACGTCCACACTGTGGTCCGGCACGGGCAGGGTGTATGCATCGGCCTGCACGCGTGCGAACGGCTTCAGCCACCCGGCGTGCTGCTTCGCTTCCTTCAGCATGGGCAACGCGAGGTCTACCGCGATCACCTGCGCCTTTGGATACTTCTTCTTCAGCGCCGCGCTGCCGCGACCGGTGCCGGCGCCCACGTCGAGCACCACCTCGGGAACCTGCGGGAACACTTCGAGGCGTTCGATGAGCGTGGACTGCACTTCGCGCTGTAGCGCGTCGTGCTTTTCATACGTGCCGGCCGCGCGACCGAAGTTGCGGCGTACCTGGCGGCGGTCGAAATGGAAATCGCTCATGCGTTGGAACCCGTGAACTGCGTGATGACATCCGCCAGTTCGGCGGCGTGTCCAATGAAGGGAGCGTGGCCGGCATGTGCCAGTTCCACGAAGTGGCCACCGGCGGCATCCGCCGACCAGCGCATGGCCTCGGGATGCACGATGCGGTCGCGTCGGCCGGCGATCCAAAGGCTAGGCATCGCCAGCTCAGGCAGGCGCGGGCGCAGGTCGGCGTTCTCGAGCAGGCGCAGGCCTTCCATAAGCACGCGCGGATCCGGCTCGCCGCGTTCGTAGGCTTCCGCCATCAGGCGCCGGGTTTCGGCGCGCGGATCCTGGCTGCCCATCGCCTCCAGCGCGATGAAGCGATCGACGGTGGCCTTGTAGTCGGCTTCGAGATCGGCGGCGAGTTTGCGCACCATTGCAACGTCGTTGCCGTACGGCCAGTCATCCGTGAGAACGAACTTCGGCGTGGAACTGACCGGCACGAGCTGGCGCACGGCTGCGGGGAATTCGAGTGCGGCGGTCGTTGCGACCAGGCCGCCCAGCGACCATCCCAGCCACGCGGCCGGTGGCGTTTCGCGGATGATCGCTTCGGCGCAGGCGCGCGGGTCGAGCGGAACGGTCGAGGCGCGCGAGTTGCCATGGCCCGGCAGGTCCACCAGGTACATGTCGCAATGCGCATCCAGCGCCTCGGCCAGCGGGTGCAGGATGCCGCCGTGCATGGCCCAGCCATGGATCATCACCAGGGGCACGCTGCCGTGGCCGCGGCGCTCGATGTAGAGCTCGTTCACGGCGTATCGCTCGGGGCCAGCCCTGGATCGACAGCGCCACGGCCATCGAACACGAAGCAGTCGCCGCGCCAGTGCGCGCCGCCCACCTCCTCGAAATACTTCAGGATGCCGCCTTCCAGCTGATACACGTGATCGATGCCGATCTCGCCCATATGGATGGCGGCCTTTTCACAGCGAATGCCACCGGTGCAGAACGACACCACCGTCTTGCCTTCGAAGCGCGCGCGGTCCGCGGCGACGGCTTCGGGGAACCCGGTGAAGCTGGCGAGGCCGTATTCCACGGTGTTCTCGAACGTGCCGGCGGCCACTTCGTAATCGTTGCGCGTATCGAGCAGCAGCACCTCGCGGCCTTCGTCGTCGTGGCCCTGATCGAGCCAGCGGCGCAGGTCCACGGGTAGCACATGCGGCGCGCGGCCGGCTTCGGGGCGGATGGCGGGCGCGCGCATGGTGATGATTTCTTTCTTCAGGCGCACGCGCATGCGACCGAACGGCACTGTCTCGGACCAGCTCTCTTTCGGCGAGATATCGGCGAAGCGAGCGTCCTCATGCAGCCACGCCACGAAGGCTTCCACCGCTTCGCGCGGCGCAGCCAGGAACAGGTTGATCCCTTCCGGCGCCAACAGGATCGTGCCCTTGAGCGATAACGCCTCGCAACGCGCCACGATTCGCTCGCGCAGGGCGGCGAGGTCGTCGAGGGCGACGAACTTGTAGGCGGAAATGTTGAGGATGTTCATGGGCATGGGGCGATGCGCGGGGCCGCCCATTATACGGCGACGGCCTGCAGCGGCAGCGGAATGTGGCCCAGAGCCTCCAGCAGGGCGTCGATCCGGGCTTCACTGTGTGCGGCCGAGAGGGTGATCCTGAGCCGGGCGCCCCCGCGCGGCACGGTAGGCGGCCGGATCGCCACGACCAGGAACCCGGCCCGCTCCAGCTGCCGTGCCGCGGCCAGCGTGGAACCCGCATCGCCCAGCACCACGGGCTGGATGGCGGTCGTGGAAGGCATCAGCGGCAGGCCCAACTGCGCGGCACCGGCCCGGAAGCGGGCGATGTTGGCGGCCAGCCGCTCGCGGCGGCCTTCCGTGTCCTCGCGCACCAGGCGCAGCGCGGCCCGGGTCGCGGCAGCCAGCGCCGCGGGCATGGCCGTGGTGTAAATGTACGGGCGGGCGAACTGGACGATCGCATCCATCAGGTCGGCATCGCCGGCCACGAAGGCGCCAGCGCAGCCCAGCGCCTTCCCCAGAGTGCCCATGAGCACCGGCGCGTCGCTGGCGCTAAGGCCGGCGGCGGCCAGGGATCCTGCGCCATGCGGGCCCAGCACGCCTACGCCATGGGCATCATCCACGTAGAGCAGGGCGCCGCGGTCGCGGCATAGTTTGGCCAGCGCGGGCAGCGGGGCCACATCGCCATCCATGCTGAACACGCCATCGGTGGCGAGCAGGGCCGGCAGGTCGGGGCTGGCCGCTAGCTGACGTGCGGCACCCTCCAGATCCGCGTGAGGGTAGCGGCGCAGTTCGGCGCCGGCCAGTTGGGCGCCATCGACCAGGCTCGCGTGGTTCAGCTTGTCCTGCACACAGAGGGCGGTTTCGCGCCCGGGCATGGCCCCGGCACTCAGCAGGGCTTGCAGGGCGCCCAGATTCGCCATCACGCCAGTGGAGAACAGCACGGCGCGCTGGCGCCCCGTCCAGTCGGCCAGTTCCTCTTCCAGCGCGGCATGCTCGCCACGGTGGCCGGAGACCAGGTGCGCGGCACCCGTGCCGACGCCTTCCGCCGCGGCGGCACGGGTGAGCGCGGCCAGCAACTCACGGTGACTGGCCAGGCCCAGGTAATCGTTGCCGCAAAAATCGGTGAGCACCTTGCCGCCGACCACACGTCGGCCGCCGGGAAGCACATCGCACACGCGCACCCGGCGTAGCAGCCCTTCGCGCTCGCGCTGGGCGCGGGCGGCCGCGAGGCGCGCGCGAAGGTCCGGCCGTATGCTCACGCTGCGTCGGCGGGTTCGATAATGTCGGCGTGGACCGTGCCCGGCTCGATCTCCACTTCCAGCGGCTTCAGGCCCAGGCGTTCGAACAGGCGGCGGTCGTGTTCGACATCCGGGTTGCCCGTGGTCAGCAGCTTCTCGCCATAGAAGATGGAGTTCGCACCGGCAGCGAAACACAGGGCCTGCAGCGCATCGTCCATGGTCTCGCGGCCGGCGGAGAGGCGCACGACCGACGCCGGCATGAGGATGCGGGCGACGGCGATGCTGCGCACGAACTCGAACGGATCCAGCGCCTCGGTGCCGTGCAGCGGCGTGCCGGCCACCTGCACCAGCCGGTTGATCGGCACCGATTCCGGGTGTTCGGGCAGGTTGGCCAGCGTCTTCAGCAGGCCTGCGCGCTGCGCACGCGATTCGCCCATGCCGACGATGCCGCCGCAGCAGGTTTTCATGCCGGCCTGGCGTACGTGGTCGAGCGTATCCAGGCGGTCCTGGTATTCGCGGGTGTGGATGATTTCGCCGTAGAAATCCGGCGAGGTATCCAGGTTGTGGTTATAGAAGTCGAGGCCGGCCGCCTTGAGCGTATCGGCCTGCGGCTGGCTGAGCATGCCCAGGGTGGCGCAGGTCTGCAGGCCCAGGCCTTTCACCGCGCTCACGATCTCGGCGACCTTGGCCACATCGCGATCCTTCGGCGAGCGCCACGCGGCACCCATGCAGAAGCGGCTGGCGCCGGCGTCCTTCGCGGCCTGCGCACGTGCCAGCACGGCCTCCACGCTCATCAGCTTCTCGGCCTTCACGCCCGTGGCGTACCGCGCGGCCTGCGGGCAGTAGGCACAATCCTCCGGGCAGCCACCCGTCTTGATCGAGAGCAGGGTGGAAACCTGTACCGCGTTGGGGTCGTGGTACTGGCGGTGGACCGACTGGGCATGGAACAGCAAATCATTGAATGGCAAGGCGAACAGGCGTTCTACCTCGTCGAGGGTCCAGTCGTGGCGAAGGGCTGCGGTCATGGAGGGCTCCCGTGGCGAAGGCGCGAAGTGTCGGCGCCCGCCCTGGCACTGTCAACCTTAACGGTATGCCGTCAGTTTACCTTTCAGCGGCCCCACCCTGCCGTACGATGGTTCCGTCCCCCACGGAGTGTCCCCCATGAGTGCAGCAGGACAAGGTAGCAGCGGTAACGTCATCGCGGCCGTGTGCAGCTTCTTCATCCCCGGCCTGGGCCAGCTCGTCCAGGGGCGGGTGTTCAAGGCGCTGATCATGTTCGTGCTCGCGGCCGTGCTGTGGATCGTCTGGCTGGGCTGGCTCATCCACCTGTGGTCGATCGTGGATGCGGCGATGTTCCGGGCCAACAACTAAACGTACTTTCGGAGTGGATGCATGGATGCGTTCTCCTGGCTCACCCAATTGGGTCGGTTTCTCATGCCACCCAGATGCTTGTTGTGTGGCAGCGCCAACTGTGGCGCCATCGAGTTGTGCGAAGGTTGTGCTGGGTTGTTCGCCCGCAACATTTTTCACTGTCGCCGCTGTGCGTTGCCATTGGCGCGCACAGCCGACGTGTGCAGCGCCTGCATGAGGGAAAACCGGCCATGGCATGCGGTATGGGTACCCTACCGCTACGCGTGGCCGCTCGACCTTATTGAGACTCGCTTCAAGTTCGGCGGCAGTTTGGTCGCGGGTAAGGTGCTTGCCCGGCAGTGGATGGCTGCGGGTGCGCCGCCCGCATTGCCGGAACTGATCGTGCCCGTGCCGCTACACGTTTCGCGGTTGCGCCAGCGTGGTTTCAATCAGGCGCTGGAACTGGCGCGGCCATTGGGCAAACACTTCGGCGTGCCTGTGCGTGCGTGGGGCCTCGAGCGGCTGCGATCGACCGATGCGCAGAGTGGCCTGGACGCCGAGGAGCGCACGGCCAATGTGCGGCGGGCTTTCCGCGTGCGAGATCTGCCGACCGTGAATCATGTTGCCGTCGTGGATGACGTGATGACCACAGGCGCCACGCTCGCGGCGTGTACGCTGGCGCTGCTTGAGGCAGGCATCGAGCGGGTGGATGTATGGGCCTTGGCACGCACGCCCAAGCCGGATTTCAAAGCGAAGGAAGGCGTGTAGGAGCGCGCTCGCGCGCGATCGGTGGCGCGGCGGCGGCCGGAGTTTGCCGCGCCGTCGATCGCGTGTGAGCACGCTCCTACAGGGGGTTGAGGTACACCGGGTTGCCGAGGAGGATGAGCTTGCCGGTGGCGTCGCGGATGTCGATGCGGAGCCAGTGCGCTTTGCCGTCGCTGTTCCAGTCGAGCGACGCCGTGTTGTCGGCGGCGATGGGGTTGGAGGAGAGGCGCTTGCCGTCCAGTGTGGCGATGGCCTGCATGCCGGTGACCGCTGCCGTCGTGACCGCCACGTGCACCTTCTGGCCCCTCACCACCTTCAGCGCATCGCCCATGTGTGCCTCGGCGCTTGCGTCTGCGTCGGCACCCGCCGTCGTGGCGGTTACCTCGAGCAGGCGGTCCTTCGTGCCCTCGGTATCCACGAACACGTGCCCCGCGCGGATGCCGTCGAGGATCGCGTCCATCGAGAGCGCATCGGCATGCACCACGGTGGTCGGCACGCCGATCACGCCGGCGAACTCGTCGCGTGCGCCGTCGCTGCCGTCGTGGCTGTCGCCGCCACCGATGCCGGTGATGCGGACCCCGGTGTTGAGCTGCTTCTCCCAGAACGGAATGCCGGTGTCCGGGCGGCCGGGGTCACGGCCGTTGATGGCCTCGATGGCCTGGAAGCCGTGCATATCCACCGGCTTCTTCGGTGTGAAACCACAGCCCATGCAGGTTTCATCGTTGGGGCGGCGTGGGTGATTGATGGAGATAAGGCCATGCGCCTTCGCGACATCGGCCGTGAGTGCGTTCCAATCCGGCACCGTGGGGCTGCCCAGGCGGAAATCGAGGGGCCGCGATACGCCGAACAGATTGGCATGGCCTTCGAACGTCGTGATTTCCCGGGCCGGGATCATCAGCATCGTATCGAAGTAAGGCTGCAATTCGCGCATCTCCGATACCTGCGACATGGTGTTGTGTTCGGAGATGGCGATGAAATCCAGGCCGCGCTTCGCCGCCGAGACCACGGTCAGGAACAGGGGGCACGGCACCTTGGCGGTACCACTGGCATTCAGGCAGCCGCCATCGCTGTGGGCGGTGTGCATGTGCAGGTCGCCGCGGTACCAGCCGGCGGTGGTTTTGAGGGGGGCGGAGAGGCCGTGCTCCGGACCGAAGCCCTCATCGTCGTTCGAGAACCACACATCGGCGGTAAAGGAAGCCGTGGAGGTGGGCCGAATGTTGGGGATACCCAGCAGCAGGCGCCAGCGGCCCGGGTAGATCTCACCCGGCAGGAACGACGCGGTGGCATCGGTGGCGGATACGGTGAAGCGGTGCTTGCTGCCGCCACTCCAGCCGCGGAACCCGTCCTGCTCCGCGAAGCCGCCTGGGCCAAGCAGGCCCAGGTCGATCGTGGTGCGCTGCTCGCGGCCGGTGTAGGCAACGTCGATGGTGATGCGTTTGGTCCCCGCAGGTACCTCGAAAGGCACTTCCCGGTAGGTGTGGTTGTCCTTGCCGGTCAGGTCGCCGCGCAGCACGACATCGGGCGCACGCTCCGCCGCCATGGTGGTGGCGGCGAAGCAAGCGAGAAGGAGGGCAGTGAGGGCGCGCATCAGAAACGGTACATCGCGGCAGCGCGGAACGAGCGGCCGAGCAAGGGCCGGGCGATGAACGTGGTGGCGCCGACATCGGAGCTCGCGAGCTCGCCGGCGCGCGGGTTGCCTTCGGTCAGGCCCAGCGAGTTGAACAGGTTATCGGCGTACAAATACAGCGACAGCTGCTGGGTGGCATCGTAGCGGGCACTAAAGTTCACCACATGGTAGGCCGGCAGGCGCACCGAGTTGGCGGTATCGACGTAACGCTGCCCTTCGTGCTCGTACGAAAACTGCAGGCGCAGGCGGTTATCCATCAGGTTTACCCCCGGGACGATGCGGTAGCTCACCTTGGGCACGCGGATGAGCTGGTTGTCCTCATAGTCGCGCAAAACCGGGGCATTGTTCACCACCTCCGTATAGCGCAGGCCCTTGTACTTCGGGTCCTGCAGGGTGGCGTTGAACTGCACGTCGAACCACTGCGTGGGGTAGATCGTGCCTTCCAGCTCCAGGCCGAAGGTCTTGGTATCGGCGTAACCGGTCTGCGGTGTGGAGGTGTTGGTGTTGCGATCGAATACGTAGTTCGAGAAGCCGACGTTGTTGTACTTGGTGTAGAACAAGGTCGCGTAGGTATCCACGAAGCGGTCGCTGTACTTCCAGCCCGCCTCGCCCAGGTCCATGGTCTGTAGCACCGGCGTGGCGGTGGGGCTGGTGATATAGGTGCTGAGATTGGGCAGGCGGAACGCCGAGGTCCAGCGGGCGAACACGCCTTGGCGCGGCGAGAACTGCCAATTGGCGCCCAGCGTCCAGCCGGTCTTGTCGAAGCTCTGGTCGTAGTGGGTGTACTGGCCGTTGCCCGTGAGGACCTTCATCGCCGCCGGTGTGCCGCCCAGGTTCACGGTGGCCTTGCCCTCGGTGTAGCCCTGCACGTTCACCTTCTCCCAGCGGGCGCCGCCATCGATGCGCAGCTCGGGCGTCACCTGCCACTCGTCGGAAAGGTAAAAGGCGTTAGTGGCCGATTTGCCGCTGGCGTGCTCCCACTCATAGCCGTAGCCGTAGAAGCCGTGGTCGGTGAGTGAGCCGACCACGTTGCCGTTCGCGTCCACGCCCACGAGGTCGAGCAGGCGAGCGTTGTCACGGACATCAAGAAGCACCGTCGACGAATACCGATCGAAATCCTGCTGGAAGTTGGCGTGGTAATAGCCCAGCGTCACGTCGTGGCTCTGGTCGCCGAACTCGAACTTGCGCAGCACGCGCGTATCGTTGATGAACTCATCCACCGGCAGCGTCACGCCACGGATGCCGCCGGTGACGACCAGGCCATTACCGTTCTGGCCATTGACGTTGAAGACCTGTGCCGGGTTATCGACATAGCGAAGCTGCAACGCGGTCGCGCCAGGAACGAGGCCAAGGCGATTGGCCGTATCCTGCTGGATGAGCGTAGAGCCGGTCTGCACCGCGTTCGGGAACACGCCGTTGCGCTGGGTATCGGTGGTGCTGTAGCGCATGGACTCCGCAAGCTTCCAGTCGTCGCCCAGGTCGTGGTTGAACTTGAACGACACCTGGGTACGCTTCACGTGTGTCCCTTCGCTGTTATCGAAGTGATACGTGCCGCCGCCGGCTTCGCGCATGTCCAGGTTCTGGGTTTCGGGGCCCGCGAGGGTGCCGTAGTTGCCGTTGAAGCCCGGGGTGGGACGGATGTCGCCGTGCGAATCGGTATACATGGGGATGCCGAGATACAGCGCGACCTTGTCGTCCATGTGCTTCACATCGAAACTGATATCGCCATGTTCCAGCTGCTTCGATAGCGTGGCGCGCAGCTGGCCGCCATCGTCGGCGTTGAACTGTGGGCGGCGCACGCCATCATCCACGCGCCAGAAACCGCCGACGCCAAGCTTCCAGCCCCCACCGATCGGTGTGCCGTACCAGAAATCCAGGCGGTTGAGCGAGTAGTTACCCACGGTGTACTTCACCAGCCCTTCGGCCGTATCGCCGACCTGGCGCGGGATGAAGTTGATGGCACCCGCTGGCGCGTTCGAGTAGAACACCGACGAGGGGCCGCCACGGACGACTTCCACGCGTTCGATCGTCTCGTCGAGACGGAATGCCTGATCCGCGTTGAGGTAGCCCAGCGCAGGATCGTGCTGCACGGGAATGCCATCTTCCAGCAGCGTGACCGAGCCGTAACCATCCACCGGAATACCGCGTGCGCGGATATTGCCGGAGGCTTCACCGCCGGACGATTCCACCCAGAAACCGGGTACGGACTTCACCGCCTCGGTGACGCTGGTCGGTGCCTGCATGCGCAGGCGGTCCTCGTCGATCGTGGTGATGGAGTAACTGGTTTCCGCCTTGGTGCGGCTCTCCACGCCCGAGCGGGCGGTGACCACCACGTTATCGAGGTCGGTGGTCTTCTTCTCGGGTGCCGCATCCTGGGCGTGGGCGGCGGCGGAAAACACGAACGCGCCGACGATCGCCGCGCGCAGGGCACGGCAGAGCTGGGTGTTACGCATGGGGGGTAGAACTCCGGGGATGGGCTTGCACATGCCCACCCCGACGCCCGGCAGGGGTTTGCCAGGTCGCCGGCCTCTCCCTGGGCACGCGATCCGAACGAACTTATGCGTAAGTAGTGACGGACAAGTTCATGCGCGATGACCGCGAGATGTCACGATGACAGCAAAGTTTTCCGAACGGTGACGAACGTGAAACCCGTCACAGGAACAGCGTGCACGTCCACCGGCTCTGTGTAGGAGCGCGCTCGCGCGCGATGCTCCCTACCTACAACGCAAGCGCCACAACAATCCCCACCCACAGCGCCAATCCCACCCAATTGTTATGCCGGAACGCCGCCAGGCAAGCATCCCGCGCACGTTCACGCATGATCCATTGCTGGTAGCCGAACAACGCAGCGGTGATGGCGAGGCCCAGCCAGTAAGGCCAGCCCAGCTCAGCCCGTGTGCCGACCAGCAGCATGGCCAGCAGGAAGGTACCCATGAGCACGCCGATGATGACCAGATCCGCATCGGCAAACAGGATGGCCGTCGATTTAGCGCCTGCCTTCAGGTCTTCCTCGCGATCCACCATGGCGTACTCGGTGTCGTAGATCACCGACCAGAGAATGTTCGCGATGAACAGCAGCCACGCCACGGGCGGCACGGTGTTGGTCACCGCAGCGAAGGCCATGGGAATAGACCAGCCGAAGGCCGCGCCCAGCACCACCTGCGGCAGGTTGGTATAGCGCTTGGTGAAGGGATAAAGCGCCGCCAGGCCCGCGCCAGCGAACGACAGCAGGATGGTGAGCTTGTTGGTGAACAGCACCAGCACGAAGGAGAACACCAGCAAGGCGGCAAAAGTGATCAATGCCTCGCGCGGCGTTACCCGTCCGCTGGCGATCGGGCGCCCCGCGGTCCGGCTTACCTGCGGATCGAGCTTGCGGTCGGCGTAATCGTTGATGGCGCAGCCGGCCGAACGCATGGCGAACACGCCCAGGGTGAAGATCACGAGCGGTCCCACCGGGGGGAAATCCTTCGCGGCCAGCCAAAGCGCCCACCACGTTGGCCAGAGCAGAAGCAGGGCGCCGATCGGGCGATCCATGCGGGTGAGCTGCAGGAAGGCGTAGATACGCTCACGACGGGCGGCCGGCGCGCTGCGCAGGAGGAACGCGATGACACGTTCGGCGGTGGTCGATGCATCCGCCGGGCGCACGGGCGCCGGAGCGGGAGCGGCGACGGGCTTGCGCGCCATGGTCGGGACCTTGCGGCGCGCGGTGGGCTTCTTCGGGGCAGGGCTCATGGGTACGAAGTGTACCCAGCGGCGACGAATACCTGTAGGAGCGCGCTTGCGCGCGATGAGGGGCGCCGTGATGCCTGGGTGGTGACGCACGGCCATCACGCGCAAGCGCGCTCCTACAAGGAAGCAGGGCGCCGGGGAGGCGCCCTGGATGCTATTTGGGTTCGAGCGGCTCGATCGGATCGTTGTCCTCGGGCGGCTCCGGGTCCGCGTCGCGCTCCGGGCGGTAACTACCGGGCTGGCGAATCTCATCTTCCGGGCGATTCTTGCCCGGCTCGGCGAACGGCGGCTGAGGGTTGGTCGGGGTGTAGGGCATGAGGAGACTCCTTCGCTACGTTGAAGCCCAACGTAGGTTCGGGAGGGTGAAGCCGCCGGATACACCCCATGAAGCCGCGGTCGACGCGCGCGCCGGCCAAACAAGGCATCCGTGACGCGCCACCCGCCGCGCGCAAGCGGCCCAGTCGGCGGGGAGTTCACCCGCCTGGGCGTATCCTTGGACGTTGCACTCACCAGGAACCCTTGTCATGAAGATTCTTATCGTTGGCGCCAGCGGAACGCTGGGCCAGGCCGTCGCCGCCGAACTTGAGCAGCGTCACGAGATCATTCGCGCGGGCAGCAGCAGTGGCGATGTGCAAGTGGACCTGCGCGATGCGGCAAGCGTGACGGCCATGTACGACGTGGTCGGTGACCTCGATGCCGTCGTGTGCGCAGCGGGCAAGGTCCCGTTCGCGCCGCTGGCCGAGCTCGGCGAGGCAAAGTATCTGGAAGGGCTTAACGACAAGCTGCTCGGCCAAGTGCGCCTGGTGCAGGCCGGTATGCATAAGCTGCGTGACCGCGGCTCGTTCACGCTCATCACCGGCATTCTCACCGAGCAGCCGATCCTCTCGGGCGCCTGTGCCAGCATGGCGAACGGCGCCGTGGAAGCGTACGTACGTGCAGCCGCGATTGAATTGCCGCGTGGACTGCGCATCAACGTCGTGAGCCCCAATGTGCTGACGGAAGCGATGCACGCTTACGGTCCCTACTTCCGCGGGTTCGAGCCGGTAAGCGCCGCGCGCGCCGCGCTGGCCTTCTCGCGCTCGGTCGAAGGCTTGCAGACCGGGCAGGTTTATAAAGTCTGGTAACGGAACAGCGCGCAACGCGTCGCCGTCTGTAGGAGTGCGCTTGCGCGCGATGGGTGCTCGTCGCGAGACCTGATCGCGCGCAAGCGCGCTCCTACAGTAAACCCATGGTGCAGATCGTAGGCGGATTACGCAGCGACCAGCGGGCGCTCTATCGCCGCGATGCCGCTGCGGGCGTGGTCGGCCACATCGCCGGCCGCGCGCAGGGCATCCAGGAAGGCATCGACCTCGTCGGCGCGGCCGGTGTATTCGACGACCGATTGTGCGCCTTCGCGTTGGAGGAGGCGTGCCCCGAAGCGGCCGAGGCAGCTATCCACGGCATTGCCATCGGCTTCGACGCGAGCCACGACGAGCTCGCGCTCCACATGCTCCTTGCGGGTGAGCTCACCAATCTCGATCACATCCACCAGCTTGGCGGATTGCTTGATGATCTGCTCCACCGTGGCGTCATCGCCGAATACCACCAACGTCAGGCGCGATACGTCCTCGTCGTGCGTGGCGGCGACCGTCAGCGATTCGATGTTGTAGCCGCGCGAGGCGAACAGGCCTGCCACGCGGGCCAGTGCGCCGGCCTCGTTCTGCAGCAGGATGGAAACCGTGTGGCGCATGATCAGAACATCCCCGTCGGCTGGCCGGTCGGCGCCACGGGCGCACTGCGGCTGGCGATCCAGTCGCCGGTAATCATCTGGGCGTACGTGGCACCCGGCCCCACCATCGGGTAGACGCCGGCATCGGGGTCGATGACCACTTCGAGGAACGCCGGCCCCTTGAAGGCCAGGAAATCCTCGATGACTGCCGGGATGTCTGCTGGGTTCTCCAGGCGCTGCGCCCACTCGAAGCCATCGGCCTGCGCGGCGCGGACAAAATCCTTCTTGTGCAGGCTCTTGTCCGAGGCGGAGAAGCGGCCCTTGAAGAACAGCTTTTGCCACTGCCGCACCATGCCGTCGCCGCTGTTGTTCAGCACCACGACCTTCACCGGCAAGCCATAGGTGGTCACGGTCTCCAGTTCGCCGATGTTCATGCGGATGCTGGCGTCGCCATCAATATCGATCACCGTGAGGTCGGGGCGGGCGAGTTGGGCGCCGATCGCCGCGGGCAGGCCAAAGCCCATCGTGCCCATCGACCCCGAGGTCAGCCAATGGCGCGGCTCGCGAAAATCGAAGTACTGCGCCGCCCACATCTGGTGCTGGCCCACGCCCGTGCTGATGATGGCGCGGCCATTGGTGATGCGGTTGATCGCCTCGATCACCGCACAGGGCTGGATCGCCTCGCTGTCACGGCAGAAGTTCATTGCATGCGCGCGCTTCAGCCCGGCCACGTGCGCGTGCCAGGCCGAGAGATCCTTGCGGAAGCCCTTGCGGGCGCCGTAAGCGAGCAGGCGGTCGAGCGTGGTATCGAGTGAGCCGACGTGGTGCCAGTCGACCGCTTTCACCTTGCCAATTTCGGCCGGGTCAATGTCGACCTGTGCAATGGCCTTCGCCTTGGGCGCGAACTGATCGGGCACACCGACCACGCGATCATCGAAACGTGCTCCCAGGGCGAACACGAAGTCGCAATCGTCCATAGCGTAGTTGGCGTACGCGGCACCGTGCATGCCCAGCATGTGCAGGGCGAGCGGGTCCGTGGTGTCGAAACCACCAATTCCCATCAGCGTCGTGACCACCGGGATGCCGAACGCATGAGCGAACTCGCGCAACGGTCCGGCGGCGCCGGCAGCGACAATGCCACCACCCGCGTAGATCAGTGGCCGCTCGGCCTGGGCCAGCTGGGCGAAGAATGCCGCGCAATGGGCATCGGCAAGCGTTGCGGATTCAACCGCGTGCAGGCGCGATCGGTAGCCGCGCACGGGCAGTTCGCGGTTGCCTTCGAATGTGAGCGGAGCATTCTGCACGTCCTTGGGAATATCGATAACCACCGGGCCGGGCCTGCCACTGCGCGCGATGTGGAACGCGGTGCGCAGCGTGGCCTCCAGCGTGGAGGCATCGGTGACCAGGAACACGTGTTTGGCACACGAGCCCATGATCTGGCTGATGGGCGCTTCCTGGAACGCATCCGTGCCGATAGAGCCCGTAGGCACCTGGCCGGAGATAACGACCAGTGGAATGGAATCCGCCATGGAATCACGCACTGGCGTCACCGCGTTCGTGGCGCCGGGGCCTGACGTCACGAGCGCCACGCCAACACGACCGGAGGCGCGGGCATACCCGGCGGCCATGAAACAGGCGCCCTGTTCATTGGCGGGGACGATCAGCGGCAGCGGCTCGCTGCCGTCCTCACGCACGTGGTCGGCGTTGAAGCGGAACACCGCGTCGTACACCGGAAGGATGGCGCCACCGGAATAACCAAAAAGTACATCAAGGCCTTCATCGGCAAGGATCTGCACGACGATATCGGCGCCGGTCATGGCGCGCCCGGCCAGGGGGTGCTTCGAGGTGGTGCGGCTAATGTCGCCGACGGTATCCAGTTGCGCGTTCACGTGGGTTTCCTTTTCAAGGCTCTGTGTAGGAGCGCGCATGCGCGCGACTCGGATTTGCGGCAGGCGACCATCGCGCGCAAGCGCGCTCCTACAGGTGGCGGGATCAAGCGGTCTTCGATGCTTCCTCAGCGGGCTTCGGCTGGTTTGCCGCGAGCCACGGCATGCGCGCGCGAAGCTGCGCGCCGACCTTCTCGATCGGGTGCTCGAGATCGCGCTGCTTGAACGCCTTGTAGTTCGGCAGGCCGGCCTTGTATTCAGCGGTCCACTCGCGGGCGAACGTGCCGTCCTGAATTTCCTTCAGTACGGCCTTCATGCGCTCCTTGGTGCCTTCATCCACCACGCGCGGGCCACGGGTGTAATCGCCGTACTGAGCGGTCTCGGAAATGAATTCGAGCATGCGGGCGATACCACCTTCGTAGAACAGGTCCACGATCAGCTTCAGCTCGTGCATCACTTCGTAATAGGCGATCTCCGGACGGTAGCCGGCTTCCACCAGCGTTTCGAAACCCTTGATCACCAGTTCCGATGCACCACCACACAGCACGGCCTGCTCGCCGAACAGATCGGTTTCGGTCTCTTCCTTGAAATCGGTTTCGATCAGCATGGCGCGGGCGCCACCGATGCCGGCGGCGTACGCGGTGGCGCGCTCGGTGGCGTGGCCGGTCGCATCCTGGTGCACGGCGTACAGGCAGGGCACGCCGCGGCCGATCTCATACTCGCGGCGCACCAGCGCGCCAGGGCCCTTCGGCGCGACCAGCACGACGTCGATATCCGCGCGCGGGGTAATCTGGCCGAAGTGGACGTTGAAGCCGTGGGCGAACAGCAGGGTGGCGCCGGGCTTGATATTCGGTTCGATCGATTCCTTGTAGATACCCGGCTGGGTCATGTCCGGCGTGAGCACGGCAACCAGGTCGGCGCCGCGCACGGCATCACCCGGTTCGGCCACCGCGAAGCCATCCACGTAAGCACGGTTCCACGACGGGCCACCCGGGCGCAGGCCGACGACGACGTCGAGGCCGGAGTCCTTCAGGTTCAGCGCGTGGGCGCGGCCCTGGCTACCGTAGCCGAGCACGGCGATACGGGCATTCTGCAGCGGGGCGGTAGTAGCTTGCTTCTCGGTCATGTCGGTTCCTTGGGTAAATAGGTAAATGTAGGAGCGTGCCTGCACGCGATCGGGGAGTGCGCGGCGGCGCCATCGCGCGCAAGCGCGCTCCTACAAAGGCAGATCACTAAGGCGCGGGGGCGTGCTTGCACGCGGCCAGGGATTCAGGGCCCGGTGCGCGCGCTAGCACGCCCCCGCAAAACAAAATTAGTTGCCGATCAGTTCCTGCGTGAGGTCCTCATCCTCAATCTCGCGGCGTACGCGCTGGCTGGTCGCGGGTGCATCGTCAAACGCCTGGGTTACCGCACCCTCGGCGGCGGAGCCCACGAGGCGCGCGTACTTGGCGAGCACGCCACGGGTCACCTTCGGTGGGGTGGGGCGCCATGCGGCGCGACGGGAGGCCAGGTCGGCGTCGGTGCGCAGTTCGCGCGTGGTCGCATCGATAAAGATCGCGTCACCTTCGCGGATAAGCCCGATCGGACCACCGCGTGCGGCCTCCGGTGCAATGTGGCCGACCATGAAGCCGTGGGTCGCGCCGCTGAAGCGGCCATCGGTGATCAGCGCCACGTCGTTGCCCAGGCCGCGGCCGACGAGCGCCGCGGTGACCGCCAGCATTTCGCGCATGCCCGGGCCGCCTGCGGGGCCTTCGTTACGGATAACCATGACATCACCGGCACGGATACGCCCTGCCTGCACGGCCGCGAAGGCTTCTTCTTCGCTCTCGAACACGCGCGCCGGCCCGGCGTGGCTGGTACGGCCGTGGCCTGCCAGCTTCAGGATGCAGCCTTCAGGCGACAGGTTGCCGTAGAGGATGCTGTAGCCACCGCGTGGCTTGAATGCCTCGGTGACGCTGCGAACCACAACCTGGCCCTCGGTAGCCGGCGGTGCGGCATCCAGTTCCTCAAACATGCTACGGCCGGTGACGGTGGCCGTGTTCTTCAGCATGCCGGCCTTGCGCAGTTCCTGCGCCACTATGGCGACACCGCCGGCGGCGGACATTTCTACCGCGCTGTAGCGGCCTCCCGGCATCAGGTCGGCGATGACGGGTGTGTTCTTCGATGCGGGCTCGAAGTCTTCGATTGACAGCGGTACGCGGGCTTCGTTGGCCATCGCCAGCAGATGCAGCACGGCGTTGGTGGAGCCCGCGGTGGCGGCGACGACGCGCGTAGCATTTTCGAACGCATCGCGGGTCATGACGTCGCGCGGCTTGCGGTCGGCTTCCAGACAGGCCATGGCCAGTTCGCCGCAGCGGAACGCGGCGTCGCGCTTGGCCGGGTCCGTCGCGGGAATGTCGTTCAGGCCGACCGGGGTCAGGCCGAGCATGGTCAGCACCATGGCCATGGTGTTCGCGGTGTACTGCCCGCCGCACGCACCGGCGCCCGGGCACGCATGGCGCTCGACATCATCCAGTTCCTCGTCGGTGATCTTGCCGGCGCCGTGGGCGCCCACCGCTTCGAACACGTTCTGCACGGTAATGGCGCAGCCGTTGCGCTTGCCGTGGTCGATGCTGCCGCCGTACAGCGCGACGCCCGGGATATTCAGGCGGGCCAGCGCCATCGCGGCCGCAGGGATGGTCTTGTCGCAACCACACAGCACCACCATCGCATCGAGGCAGTGGCCATCCACGGCCAGCTCGATCGAATCGGTGATCACCTCGCGGCTCACCAGTGATGAGCGCATGCCGGTGGTACCCATGGCGATGCCATCGGTCACGGCGATGGTGTTGAACTCCACCGGCGTGCCACCGGCAGCGCGCACGCCTTCGGCGGCGGCTTCGGCGAGTTCGCGCAGGTTGAGGTTGCATGGCGAGACGTTGGACCAGCTGTGCACGATGGCGACCATCGGCCTGGCGATAGCGTCATCATCCAGGCCGGTGGCGCGCAGCATGGCGCGGGCCGGCGCGCGATCCGGGCCGGTCTTGATCGCATCGCTGCGCAGCGTGCGGATGGGAATCTTCCGGGTGCTCATGCGGCCTCCGCCTTGGCTTGGATGGCGTCCAGGACAGAACGGGTGACGGCGTGCGTCGTGGCCGTGCCGCCCAGGTCGCGGGTGAGGTTGGCGTGCTCGAGTACGTGGTCCACGGCGTCTTCGACGGCGGTGGCTTCGTCGGCCAGGCCGAGCGAATGGCGCAGCAGCATCGCGGCGGAGAGGATCGTGCCCAGCGGGTTGGCCGCCGCCTGGCCCGCAATATCCGGCGCGGAACCGTGGATGGGTTCGTAGATGCCGGCACCGGGACCGCCGATCGATGCGGACGGCGACAGGCCCAGCGAACCCGCCAGCACCGAGGCTTCATCGGTCAGGATGTCGCCGAACATGTTCTCGGTCACGATCACGTCGTAGTCGGCGGGGTGGGTCAGCAGGTGCATAGCCATGGAATCGACCAGCTGGTGTTCCAGCGCCACGTCCGGGAAGTCGGCGGCGACGCGCGTGGCGACCGAACGCCACAGGCGCGAGGTCTCCAGCACGTTGGCCTTGTCTACCGAGGTGACTTTCTTGCGGCGGGTGCGGGCCAGCTCGAACGCGTGGCGCACGACGCGCTCCACTTCCTCGACGCTGTAGCGGCACTCGTCCGTGGCATCGCTTTCGCTGCGCGTTTTGGCGCCGAAGTAGATGCCGCCGGTGAGCTCGCGAATGAACACCAGGTCCACGCCGGCAGTGCGCTCCGGCTTCAGCGGGGACAGCGCGGCGGTGCGCGGATGAAGCTTCAGCGGGCGCACGTTGGCGAACACGCCGAGCATCTTGCGCATGGCCAGCAGGCCCTGTTCCGGGCGCACCTTCGCGGAGGGGTCAGACCACTTCGGGCCGCCGACGGCCCCGAGCAGGATGGCATCGCAGGCCAGGAGTGCGTCGCGGGTTGCCTGCGGCAGCGGGTCGCCAAAGCGATCGATGGCGTCACCACCAATGGCGTGCTCGGTGAAGGAGAATGTATGGCCGAAGCGCTCGGCCACGGCACGCAGGACGGCGACGCCCGCGGCGGCGACCTCCGGGCCGATGCCGTCACCCGGCAATACGACGATGTTGGCCTTCTTCATGCTGCTTTCTCCATGCGTTGTTCATAGGCGCCGATGGCGTCGTCCTGCTGCAGCAGGAAACCCATCTGGTCCACGCCGTTGAGCAGGCAGTGGCGGGCGAATGGTTCAAGATCGAAATGGATGTTTCCGCCATCGGGCAGGCGGATGGTTCCGCTGGCGATATCGATGCGCAGTTCGACGCCGGGGTTATCCAGCAGCCAGCGGTGTTCTGCCGTGGAAAGCACAATGGCGAGCAGGCCGTTCTTCAACGAATTGCCGCGGAAGATGTCCGCGATCTCGCTGGAAATCACTGCCTGGATGCCGTAATCCAGCAGGGCCCACGGCGCGTGTTCGCGCGAGGAGCCGCAGCCGAAATTGTGGCCGGCGACCAGGATGGAGCAACCGCGTGCGGCCGGCTGGTTCAAAGCGAATGCGGGGTTATCGCTTCCGTCGGCGGCGTAGCGCCAATCCTCGAAGCAATGCTTGCCCAGCCCCGTGCGCTCGGTGGTGGTGAGAAAGCGCGCCGGGATGATCCGGTCGGTATCGATGTTTTCATCACGCAGCACGGCCGTGCGCGAGTGCACATAGGTGAGCGGGCGGGTGGTGGTGCTCATGCGGCGGCTTCCTGGTTCATGTACTCACGCGGATCGGTGACGCGCCCGGCCACGGCCGAGGCGGCGGCGACCAGCGGGCTGGCGAGCACCGTGCGTGCGCCCTTGCCCTGGCGGCCTTCGAAGTTGCGGTTGCTGGTGGCGACGACGAGCTGGCCCGGCTGGGCCATGTCGCCGTTCATGGCGATGCACATGGAGCAGCCCGGCTGGCGCCATTCCGCACCGGCTTCCAGGAACACGTGGTGCAGGCCTTCGCTTTCCGCATCGCGGCGCACCTGTTCGGAGCCCGGCACGACCAGCATGCGCACGCCTTCCGCCACGCGGCGGCCACGCAGGATCTCCGCAGCGGCACGCAGGTCGGACAGGCGCCCGTTGGTACAGCTGCCGATGAACACGACATCGACGGCTTCGCCCGCGATCGGCTTGCCCGCGGTGACCTTCATGTAATCCAGTGCACGTTGTTCCAGCGCATCCGCAGCCGCGGGCACCGAGGCGTGAATGGCCATGACCATGCCCGGGTGGGTACCGTAGGTGACCGACGGCTGGATGGCCGAGGCATCGATGCGCACTTCGCGATCGTAGGTTGCGCCTTCGTCGGTGGTGAGCGCACGCCAGCGCGTGACGGCTTCATCCCACGCGGCGCCCTGCGGTGCGCGTTCGCGGCCCTTCAGCCACGCGAACGTGGTGTCGTCGGGGGCGACCAGGCCCGCACGGGCGCCAGCTTCGATCGACATATTGCACACCGTCATGCGCTCTTCCATCGACATGGCGCGGATCGCTTCGCCGGTGTACTCCAGCACGTAGCCAGTGCCGCCACCGATGCCGATCTTCCCGATGATGTGCAGGATCAGGTCTTTCGCGGTGACGCCCTGCTGCAGCTGGCCATCGACGTGGATGGCGAACGACTTGGGTTTGCGCTGGAGCAGGCACTGCGTGGCCAGCACGTGGCCGACCTCGGTGGTGCCGATGCCGAAGGCCAGCGAGCCGAATGCGCCGTGGGTGGCCGTGTGGCTATCGCCGCAGACGATGGTCATGCCCGGGTGCGTGGCGCCCACTTCGGGGCCGGCCACATGGACGACACCCCGGTGCGGACTGTCCCAGCCCATCAGGTCGATGCCGAACTCGCGCACGTTGGCTTCGAGCTTGGCGACCTGGGCTTCGGCTTCCTTCGTGAAGTACGGGCGCTTGCCCGCGGCATCCGGCGGCAGCGTCGGGGTGGAGTGGTCCAGCGTGGCCAGCGTACGATCCGGGCGGCGCACCTTCAGGCCGCGCGAACGCAGTTCATCAAACGCCTGCGGCGAAGTCACTTCGTGGACCAGGTGCAGGTCGATGTACAGCACGCCCGGCGTGCTGTCCGTCTCGGCCTTGACCTGGTGGGCATCCCACAGTTTGTCGAACAGGGTGCGCGCCTTCATGCCGCGACCCTCCCGGCGGTGGTTTCTTCCACCGGTGACAGCCAGCCCCAGCGATCCTCCGTGCGGCCATCGAACAGGCCGAAGAAAGCATCCTGCAGCGCGCGGGTGATGGGGCCGGGACGGCCGCTGCCAACCGGCTTGCGGTCGACCGAACGCACGGCGGTCACTTCGGCGGCGGTGCCGGTCATGAACACCTCATCGGCGAAGTACAGCATCTCGCGCGGCAGCGGCTGTTCGACCACGTCGTAGCCAAGGTCCTTGGCCAGCGTGAGCACGGAATCGCGGGTGATGCCGCACAGGATCGACGCGGCGGCGGGTGGCGTGTAGATCACGCCTTTGCGCACGACAAACAGGTTCTCCCCCGCACCTTCGCTCAGCAGGCCGTCGGTGCCCAGCGCGATGCCTTCGGCGTAGCCGCCGTTCACCGCTTCACGCGCGATGAGCTGGCTGTTGAGGTAGTTGCCGCCGGCCTTCGCGCCGGAAGGGAACGTATTGGGTGCCGCGCGGTTCCACGAGGAAACGCAGACATCCACGCCTTTTTCGATGGCATCGGCACCGTGGTAGGCACCCCACGGCAACGCGATGATCGCGACATCCACGGCGGTATCCAGCGACGGCGCCAGGCTGAAGGTGAAGCCGCTGCGGTACACGATGGGGCGCACGTAGGCGGACTTCAGGCCGTTGGCCACGATCACTTCGCGGCACGCGCGGTTGAGCGTGGCCGCGTCGTAGGGCATCACCAGGTCATACACGCGGGCGGAGTGGAACAGGCGCTCGGTGTGCTCATCCAGGCGGAAATAGCGCGGGCCATCCGGCGTGCTGTACACGCGGATGCCTTCGAATACCGAGGAACCGTAGTGCAGCGCGTGGGCGCCGACGTGGCAGGTGGCTTCGGCCCAGGCCTTGATACGGCCGTTGTGCCAGAGATGGGTCGGGGCTTCCATGGTTCCTCCTTCAGGACTGGACCGCGACGGCCGCGGTCTCGCTTTCAGCCTCGTACGCACCCATGAGGGCGACGAGGTCATCGTTGGTAACGGAGCGCTGGCGATCGGCGACCACCTTGAAGCGCTCGAAGACGGCATCCAGCGTGGTTTCGTCGACCTCGTACTCCAGTTCGACCAGGCGCTGGCGCAGGGCGTGGCGGCCCGAATGCTTGCCGAGGACCAGCGAGGTCTTCGCGCCAACATCCTGCGGGCTCATGATTTCGTAGGTACCGCGGTGCTTGAGCATGCCGTGCTGGTGGATGCCCGATTCGTGGGCGAAGGCGTTATCGCCCACGATGGCCTTGTTGCGCGGCACGGCCTGGCCGGTCACTTCGGTGAGCAGGCGCGAGGTCGGGTACAGGTGCTGGGTGACGATGCCGGTATCCAGCTTGAACAGCGGGCGGCGCGTGTGCAGCGCCATCACGATTTCTTCCAGCGCGGCGTTGCCGGCACGCTCGCCAATGCCGTTGATAGTGCATTCCACCTGGCGGGCGCCGGCGCTGATCGCGGCCAGGCTGTTTGCCACCGCCATGCCCAGGTCATCGTGGCAATGCGTGGAGAACATGACCTTGTCCGCGCCACGCACGTTCGCACGCAGGTAGCGGAACATCTCGGTGATTTCGGCGGGGGTGGTGTAGCCGACGGTGTCGGGAGCGTTGAGCACGCAGGCGCCGGCTTCAACGGCGACCGAGAAGATCTCGGCGAGGTAATCCGGCTCGGTGCGCAGGGCGTCTTCGGCGGAGAATTCGACTTCATGGGCGAGGGCCTTGGCCCTGCGGATCGCCGTTGCGGCGATGTCGATCACTTCTTGTTTCGATTTCCCCAGCTTGTGTTCGCGATGCAGGGGAGAGGTGGACAGGAACAGGTGGATCCGTGAATGCCTTGCGCCTTCCAGGGCCCTTCCGGCGGAGTCGATGTCACCGGGTTGGCATCGTGCCAGCGCGGCGACCGTGGGTTGTTTCAACGTCCTCGCGATCTCGGCCACGGCGGCGAAATCATCGGGTGAAGCCTGCGGGAACCCCGCTTCGATGATATCGACGCCCAGGTCCTCCAGGGCTTGTGCCATGCGCAATTTGGCGCGCCGGTCCATGGAAAACCCAGGGGCCTGCTCGCCGTCGCGCAAGGTGGTGTCGAAGATACGCACGCGGCCTACGTCGCTTTCGACGTCGCCGTGTGTACTGCCCTGGTGTGCTGGATTCATGTCTGGCTCCGCTCGTTGTCGAGGCGGGCCGGGCAATAAAAAACCCCGCATCCGTGTCCGGGTGCGGGGTTCTTAAGGAGTCTTCAGGTTATTTTCGTTTCACCTGGACACTTGCCCTTAGCCCGCACCTCCGCAGGTAATAAGTACAAGGTTAATAAGAAGGAGGCCGCCGCCGAGACGCAGCTTTCCGTCGACCTTGGTAAGTCGATTCAGGGAAAAGCGGCCATGGGTGGTGCGCTGCGTCATGCGGTCGAACGTACGTCACCGGTTTGACGCGTGTCAACAGTTTCGTTTGTAAGAATTTTCCTAGGAACGTTTGGACGGCTATCCATCCAACCCGTGGTTTTGTCCCGCAACCCGCGCCGGACCGCGGCATCCACGCCACTGGTATACCCACCCAGATGCGCCCCTGTAGGAGCGCGCTTGCGCGCGATCGCACGAGCGAGTTGACCGCAAGACGCAGCCGGACGCTGCACGAACGACACCGCCCGCTCCCTTGGAGTCGGCCTACCCGACATCCACGCCCAACCCACCCGGCATAGAAGAATTCTGAAAAACGATCGAATGTGATCTGCGTCACATAGGAAGGGGCATACGTCGCGGTACGGATACCGTAGAGTCCGCCGCCTCGCAATATCTAACGGGCTCGGTTACATGGCATGGACATCGCACCGGCAGTTCACTTGCTTCATTCTTCTGTTTGGCAAGGGCGTGCCTGAATGAGGTTATCGGGCTGGATGAATGTCGCCGTGACGGTCCTTGCGATCACGGGCTGTGTCTTCGGGGTATCAAAGGAGAGGGAGCTGCAAATGGCTCCCCATCCTGGCACCGCATCCCTGAAACGCACGGTGGCGGAGATCGCATCTGAATTCGTTGGAGGCCGCTCCGTCCCGATTGAGGTTATAGAGAGGGAACCGTCCATATATGTCCGCTCACGCGTGAGTTTGCCGGCCGGGCCAGTGAATCTGGACCCGGTTGTAGCCGCGCTTGAAGCGCAAGGCTACAAACGCCACGCATTTTCTCAGGATAGGTACGCGATAGTTTGTAAGGGTGAGACCGTAGTCAAAGTAAACCTGTCGTCGCCCGAGTCGCGCTCCAGATCAGCTTGGATCGAAGCGTCCTGGGGAACTGCCCCGATCTTCGGAGGAACCCGGCCGACGTGTCCTGCGGGTAGCCGATGATGATCAAAGCTTGTATGGGGTGTTTCACGAGACATTTGGGTGATGCTGCCCAGAACGTTAGTCAGGCGGTGCGGATCGCGCGCAAGCGCGCTCCTACAAGGCGGCGGTGGCCTGCTTGTGTAGGAGCGCGCTCGCGCGCGATCGGGTGCGCGGCGACCTACCAGCCCCGCAGCCAATCAGCAAAAACCCGCCCGTCGGCAGCCATCGGCTCCGCGACGGCCTCCCGGGCCAGCATCGCGGCCAATGCCTCCGGTACCTCCACCTCCCGACCAATCAACGGCTCGACGATCGTGTCGAACTTGGCCGGGTGGGCGGTGGCGGCCATGGTCCAGGCGCGTTCGTCACCGGCCAGGCGGCGCTGTTCGAACACGCGGATGGCGGTGGCGGTGTGCGGGCAGAACACTTCGCCATCCGTAGCCGCATGGCGGCGGATCACATCGCGGATGGTGGCATCGTCGATGGCGTGGGCGGTGCCGTTCAGGCGGGTGGCCTCGTCGCTGCCGAACAGGTGGCGCAGGCGCTCGAAGTTGCTGGGCGCACCGACATCCATGGCGTTGGCGATCGTGGCGATGGCATCGCGCGCCCGGTAGGGCTGGCCGCCGAAGAATTCCGGAAGTGTATCGTTGGCGTTACAGGCGAAGACGACCTCGCCGATCGGCAAACCGATCTCACGCGCCCACAGGCAGGCCACGGCGTTACCGAGGTTGCCGGTCGGCACGATGACGTTCATGGGTTGGTCGCCAGCATTCAGCGCGGCGTGGCCGAAGTACGCCATCTGCGGAAGCAGGCGGCCGAGGCTGATGCTGTTCGCGGACGACAGCGGCACATCAGCCTGCAACGCCGGATCACCGAAGGCCCCTTTCACCAGGCGCTGGCAGTCATCGAAGCTGCCTTCCACGCGTAGCGCCCGCACGTTGCCGCCGAAGCTGCCGAGCTGGTGGGCCTGGCGTGGCGACACGCGGTTATCGGGGTAGAGGATGGCGACGCGCACACCGGGAATACCATGGAACGCGGCACCGACCGCCGCACCCGTATCGCCCGATGTGGCCACGAGGATAGTCAGGGGCTGGTCTTCACCTGCACGCAGCCGCGCGATGCACGCCGCAAGGAAGCGCGCACCGAAGTCCTTGAACGCTGCCGTGGGCCCATGGAACAGCTCCAGCACGTGCGCGCCGACGATCTTCAGCTCGCGCCGTGGCGCAGGGTGCGAGAACGCTTCCGCGCAGATGGCCTCAAGCTCACCGGCGAGCGGGTCCCCTGCAAAGAAGGGTTCGAGCATGGCGAAGGCCGTGCTGGCGAGGTAGCCGCCCGAGGGCAACTTGCCGACGCGCGGCATGGCCTCGGGTACATACAAGCCACCATCCGGCGCAAGGCCGGTCGCGATGGCGGACGAAAGTGACACCGGCGCGGCCCCGCCGCGCGTACTTACATAGCGCATTGTCACACCACCCGCGCCGCGGGGCCATCGATCGGCGCGACCAAAGCATCGCTGCGGTGCCCAGCGTGGCGGAACGCGGCCTGCATGTCGTGCGCAGCGGCGACGGCGGCGGCGCGATCCTCGAACCAGCCGAACACGCTGGGGCCGGCGCCGGAGATGCTGGCGCCGAACGCACCATGGTCGAGCGCGGCCTGCTTCACGGCATAAAAGCCCGGAATGAGCGGGGCGCGGCGCGGTTCCACCAGTACATCGGAAAGGCCTTCCCGGACCAGCGCGGCTTCACCGCGGTAGCAGCCTGCCAGCACCATGGCCAGGTTCGCGCTCTGTGCGACGAATTCGCCCAGCGCATAGTTGCCCGCCAACGCGGCACGGGCCTTGCGGGTTTCGAGCACCACGTGCGGATGGACCAGCGCGCAATGCCACTCGGCCGGCACGGGAACACGCACAAGGCGCGTGTCGGTGGCGAGTACCAGGCCGCCCAGCAACATGGGGCCCAGGTTATCGCCATGCCGGCTGCCGCTGGCGACCACTTCGCCATCCATCGCGAACGGGTAAAGCGCATCGCGCGGCAGCGGTTCGTCGAGCAGCGCATTCGCCGCAACCACGGCGGCCACGCACGAGGCGGCGGAGCCACCCATGCCGGATCCCAGCGCGATGCCTTTGTGCAGGGTGAGCTCAAAGCCGAAAGGCAGCTTCAGCCCACGCATCATTGAAAGCAGCGCGGCACCGGCGGTGTTGTCCTCGGGCTTCAGCGGAAGATCGGTGATGACACCATGGATGGCGGCAATCCGCACCTCGCGCTCAGGAATCCGGCGTACCTCGGCGCGGTCGCCGGCGCCTTCCACCGTGTGGCCAAGGATGTCGAAGCCGATCCCCACGTTGCCGACGCTGGCGTAGGCCTCGGCGGTCGCGACATCGGTACGGGCAAGGGGCGAGGTATCTTCTTTCAGCATGCGCATCGTTTTACTCCCATGGCGCCGGCCACGCGCAGCAGGTCCGTGAACACCGCCGCCGCCGTGACCTCGGGGCCGGCACCCGGCCCCTGGACTACCAGGGCATTGTCGCAGTATCGGCGCGTGGCGAAACGCACCACGTTATCGGTGAGCTGGCCATGGGCGAACGCGTGGCTGCGCGCCAGCACCTGCACGCCGACCGAGGCGCCGTCGCGGTCCAGCCGCGCCACGTGGCGAAGCACCCCGTCGGCCGCCTTGGCCTCGGCCAGCAGGGTGGCCATGGGTGCATCCATGGCGGGCAGGGCCTCCATGAAGTCTTCGCGGCTCAGTTCGGCCAGCGCTGGCGGGACAAGGCTGTCCACCGCAACGTCATCGAGCGAGAGGGCGACACCGGCCTCCCGTGCGAGGATCACCAGTTTGCGTGCCACATCCATCCCGGAAAGGTCGTCACGCGGGTCCGGCTCCGTATAGCCCAGGGCATGGGCCTCGCGGACCAGCGCGGAGAACGGCACCGAGCCATCAAAGCGGTTGAACAGCCAGGCCAGCGTGCCGGAAAGCATGCCTTCCACGGCTTGCAACTCATCGCCGGTATCGATCAGGTCGCGCAGGGTCTGCACCACCGGCAGGCCGGCACCCACCGTGCCTTCGTAATGCAGGCGGGCGCCGCTGGCATCGGAAGCGCGGGCGATGGCCTGCCAGCGGTTGATACACCCGCTGGCCGCGCGTTTGTTGGGGGTCACCACATGGATACCGGCGGCGAGCCAGCCGGCGTAGTGATCGGCCACGGCATCGCTGGCCGTGCAGTCGGCCAACACGGCGGCTTCGCCCTGGTGCCCTGCGACATAGGCGGCGAAGTCGTCCAGGGCCACGGGGCGCCAGGTCTGGGCCCCGCCCATGCGCCCGTTCAGGGCCTCATCATCGCAATCCAGCCACATGTGCCGGCTGTCGCTGACCGCGCGCAGGCGCAGTTCCAGCCGGCATTCGCGCAGCAGCCGGGGGGCTGCATGGCGCAGCTGGTGGAGAAAGGCGGTTCCGACCTTACCGGGGCCGATAACCCCCACGTTCACGACAAGGGGCGGTAGCACCGCGCGCGCGGGCGCGGCACGTAAGGGCGAGCGGGGTAAAGCGACGGCGATGGACACGGTAAAGCCTCCGGTTGAGGCCCGTCACATCGCAAGAAGGGAGTTCGGCTGTGGATCCCGGCGCCGGTCCCGTCCTGCGGGAGGTCGGGGCCGGCAGCGACATGGAACCTAAGCGCGCGCGGACTCCGATCCTCCGACCGTAGTGGTCGTGGTGGTGGTCGTAGTCGCGGTGGTGGTGGACGCAAGCGCGCGGACCACGGAGGTGGCCAGGGTGGAACGCAGCGCGGGCGTGTTGGGATACATGGCTCGAACTTAGGCCGCCGTTGTGCGGTGTGTCAAGCGGCAAAAAGTCATAGGCGCCGGGGCGCCCCCGCAGTTGTAGGAGCGGGGGGGGGGGGGGGGGGGGGGGGGGGGGGGGGGGGCCCCCCCCCCCCCCCCCCGCCCCCCCCCCCCGCCCCGGGCGGGGGGGGGGGGGGGGGGGGCGGGGGGGGGGGGGGGGGGGCCGGCCGTGCGGCGGAACACCCCAGACACCCGGGCACAGGCGGCACCGCCAGCCCCCCGGCCGCGCGGGCCGCGGGGGCGAGGGCAGCGCCCCCGCCCG